>NZ_JBFUCA010000283.1:0-5540 GCF_056405475.1 Polaromonas sp. P1_G4 | reverse complement strand
GATCTGTTCGGTGGCAAAAGCGCGGCTCTTGGCCTGCACTTCGTCCCTTGGAAGATTGCGCCCATGAAGCTTTTCAATCGCATTTTCGATCGGCAGGCCGTGGCAATCCCAGCCCGGCACGTAGATGGCGTCAAGGCCCTTAAGCTGGCGCGCCTTGACGATCATGTCTTTCAGGACCTTGTTGACGGCGTGGCCGATGTGGATCTTGCCGTTGGCGTACGGAGGCCCGTCGTGCAGCACGAATTTGGGTTTTCCGGCACGCACGTCACGCAGCTTCTTGTAGATGCCTTTTTCGTCCCATTCCTTGACCCAGCCGGCTTCGCGCTTGGGCAGGTCGCCGCGCATCGGGAAGGGTGTGTCGGGCAGGTTCAGGGTGCTGCGGTAATCGGTTTTGGTCTCGGACATGGGATGCTTCTGGAATGCTGTTGTTAGGGCGGCCTGAAAAGGCGGGCCGCCGGAAATACGGTGGGGAAGAAGCCGGTCGCCAAAAAATGAAAGGCGAGGCCAGAGGCGACGAGATCGTCTAAATTCGGTCGCGCGTGGTCTGGCGGCTGGTTTCCGTGTGCATGGAGGCTGGAAACGACTTGGGCGGCTGGGCAAAAAACGCCCGCGCTTCGTCACAGTCTTTGGCAATGCCTGTTTTCAGGCTGTCCAGGCTGTCGTATTTCAGTTCGTCGTGCAGTTTGTGCAGCAGTTCCACGCGGATGATTTTACCGTATGCCCCCTCGGGGCCCAGGCTGGCCGGCCATTCGAGGCAATGCGTCTCCAGCAGCACGCGCCCGCCGTTGATATCGGCCGGGTCCAGTGAGGGCCGGATCCCCAGGTTGGCTACGCCGGGAATGGGCTGGTCGGCCAGGCCAAACACCTGCACCGCAAAAATCCCGCTGGCCGMCGGTTTCCAGTGCGAAAACCGCAGATTGAGGGTGCGAAAACCGAGGTCGCGACCCAGTTTTCGGCCATGCACCACATGGCCCGAAATACTGTAAGGCCGGCCCAGCAGGCTGGCCACGCGGGTCATCTGGCCCTGCGCCAGCGCCTCGCGCACCGCAGAACTAGACACTCGGGTGTTGCTGACTTCATAGCTGTTCATGCGGGCGACGTCAAAACCCAGGCGGTCGCCGGCGGCGTCCAGCATGGCGTAGTCGCCCGCTCTTTTCGCCCCGAAACGGAAGTCGTCGCCCACCAGCACGTATTTCACGCCCAAGCCTTTCAGCAAGACTTCCTCGATAAACATCTCAGCCGGTTGCGAGGCCAGCCGGGCGTTAAAAGGCAGCACCACGCACTGGTCGATGCCGCAGCGCGCCAGCTCGGTGAGTTTGTCGCGCAGGGTAGCAATGCGCGCGGGTGCCAGTTCGGGCTTGCGAGCCACGCCGGCAAAGTAGTCGCGCGGATGGGGCTCGAAGCTCATGACGCAGCTGGGGACCCCGCGGTGCTGTGCCTCATTTTTCAGCAGCGCCAGCATGGCCTGGTGGCCGCGGTGCACACCATCGAAATTGCCGATGGTCAGGGCGCATTGCGCCGCCAGCTGGGGATGGTGGTAGCCGCGGAAAATTTTCATGGGGCAATTATCGTTTTTATAGCGCTGGAGGCCGTCTCAACGGGGCTTCAAAGTGGTTTATGGGGGATTTGAACCTGTTTGCCATGATTTCACTGTATATTGATACACAGTCAGCCGAACGCCGTGTTTCCATGCGTCATCCACCATGATGGAGGTTCGTTTTGAAGGTCTTGAAGCTCTCAGCCCAGGGATTGCCGCAATCCTGGATCAGCCTTGAACAAGCCGTGTTGCATTACGCGGCTGATGAGGTGCGCTKGGAGATGGGCGCGCGGGTCGTTACCTTCCATGGCGGCCACAACGCCATCACGGGCGAGCAGTCCATCATCACCGTCAACAGCATCATCGGCACCAAGGGCGTTCCCAACATCAACCCGTTTGACCTGAAACCGGGCCTGACCAACGGCAAGCTGTTTGCCCGCGACCGCAATGTGTGCGCCTACTGCGGCGGTCATTTCCATGAAGAAGACCTGACGCGCGAGCACATCATTCCGTTTGCGCAAAAWGGCATAGACACCTGGATGAACGTGGTGACCGCCTGCCGCGCCTGCAACCACCGCAAAAGCAGCCGCACGCCTGAGCAGGCCCACATGCCGCTTCTTTACACGCCTTATGTGCCCAGCCTCTGGGAAGACTTCATCCTGCGCAACCGCCGTATCCTGGCGGACCAGATGGAATTCTTGATGGCGCATATTCCGAAAACGTCACGCCTGCACGCTTAGCTCGCCTGATCCCGCGGGCACCAGGTCAGCGGCCGCCGCGGAACCGGCTTCGCCGGGCCGCCAGTGGCGCCCCCTTGAGGGGGAGGCGGCCGCAGGCCGCATCGGGGGTGAGTGTTGCTCTAGGCAAATACGCCAGCCGTCTCCTGCATCCGGCTCGATACTTCGCCGAGTTGATGCAGCGTGTCGCCAAACGTCATTTCGAGCTGGGTCAGCTTCTTGAAGTAATGGCTCACGATGTATTCGTCGGTCACGCCAATGCCGCCGTGAAGCTGCACCGCCTGCTGGCCCACAAAGCGCATCGACACGCCCAATTGGTACTTTGCGCGCGCCAGCGCACGGGCGCGTTCATCGGCCGGCGCATTGAGCTTGAGTGAGGCGTAGTAACTCATCGAGCGCGCCAGCTCCAGCTGCATCTTCATGTCGGCCACGCGGTGGCGCAAGGCCTGGAAGCTGCTGATGGCCACGCCGAACTGCTTGCGGGTGTTCATGTATTCGACGGTGATGGCCAGCGTTTTGTCCATCACGCCTACGGCTTCGGCGCAGGTGGCGGCAATGCCGATGTCGATAGCGTGGGCCAGGGCCGTGAGGCCGTCCAGCGTGACCAGCGTGGCGGGCGCGTTTTTAAGTGTGAGTTCAGCAGCCCGGCCGCCGTCCTGCGTGCTGTAGCCCTTGGTTGTCACGCCGGCAGCGCTGCGCTCCACCAGAAACAGCGCCAGCTTGCCATTGGCCATGGCAGGGACGATGAAGGCATCGGCTTTGTCAGCGGCCGGCACTATGCTTTTGGTAGCTGTTAGCGCCCATCCATCGCCGGCTGCAGCCGCATTTGCCTCGCATTTTTTGAAGTCGTAGCGCGCGGCCCGTTCCTGGTAGGCCAGTACCATGAGGCTTTCACCCGCGGCGATTTTCGGCAGCCAGTTGGCCTTCACGGCTTCGGGGGCATAGCTGGACAGCACGCCGCCGGCAATCAA
This sequence comes from Polaromonas sp. P1_G4, assembly GCF_056405475.1. Lineage (NCBI taxonomy): Bacteria > Pseudomonadati > Pseudomonadota > Betaproteobacteria > Burkholderiales > Comamonadaceae > Polaromonas > Polaromonas sp. P1_G4. Next base: position 2,295 of record NZ_JBFUCA010000283.1, on the reverse strand, counting down.
TGTCTGCGCCAGAGGCTCCAGCACAATGCCGCGCCCAAGCTCTTCCATCACCACCATGCCTTCGACCGGGCCCATGCCAAGACCGCCGTCGGCCTCGGGGATGYAGAGGCCGGTAAGCCCCAGCTCGGCGATCTGCCCATAAGCCTCGCGCGAGAAGCCGCCAGCCTTTGCGATGCCACGGCGGCGCTCAAAGTCGTAGCCCTTGTCGACCCATTTGCGCACGGCGTCGCGCAGCTGTTCCTGGTCGTCGGTGAAATCGAAATCCATGATGCTTTCCTTTAAACCGGAATGAACTGATAGGGTTTAGCCGAGAACGACTTGCGAGACGATGTTGCGCTGCACTTCGTTGGAGCCGCCGTAAATCGTGGTCTTGCGCATATTGAAGTAAGTGGATGCCAGCGGCGCGTCGCCCGGCAGGCCGCCGGGGAAGTCGCCTTGCCAGCCGGCTTCCATGGCTTCTTCAATAAAGGGCAGGCTGAAGGGGCCGGCGGCCAGCATCATGAGCTCGCTGTAGCGCTGCTGGATCTCGCTGCCGCGAATCTTGAGCAGGCCGGCGATGTCCAGCGAGTTCTTGCCTGATTTTTCGGCCGAGAGCACGCGCAGCACCAGCATTTCAAGCGCCACCACGTCGACCTCGAGCTTGGCGATCTCGTCGCGAAAGCGCTGGTCTTCATACACGCCTTCGGCCTTGGCGATGCGCTTCAAGCGCTCGAGCTCGCGTTTGGCGCGGTTCACGTCGGCGATGTTGGTGCGTTCGTGGCTCAGCAGGTGCTTGGCATAGGTCCAGCCCTTGTTTTCTTCACCGATCAGGTTGTTGGCCGGCACCTCGACGTTGTCGAACCAGACTTCATTGACCTCGGCCTCGCCGTCCAGCAGCACGATGGGGCGCACCGTCACGCCGGGCGACTTCATGTCGATCAGCAAAAACGAAATGCCGGTTTGCGGCTTGCCTTCATTGCTGGTGCGGACCAGGCAGAAAATCCATTCGCCGTACTGGCCCAGCGTGGTCCAGGTCTTCTGGCCGTTGACGATGTATTTGTCGCCCTGGCGTTCGGCCCGGCATTTGACGGACGCGAGGTCCGAACCCGAACCCGGTTCGCTGTAACCCTGGCTCCACCATACTTCGCCGCTGGCAATGCCTGGCAGGAAGCGCTTTTGCTGCTCGGGGCTGCCAAAGGCCATGATGACGGGCGCCACCATCACCGGTCCGAAGGGCACCACGCGCGGCGCGCCAGCCAGTGCGCACTCTTCTTCAAACAAGTGCTTTTGCACGGCATTCCAGCCCGGGCCGCCAAATTCCTTGGGCCAGCCGTGGCCCAGCCAGCCTTTTTTGCCGAGGATCTTGGCCCAGCGCTGCATGTCGTCACGCGACAGGCGCAGGGCGTTGTGCACCTTGTGCGAGATGTCCTTGGGCAGGTTGGCGTGAACCCAGGCGCGTATCTCTTCGCGAAAGGCCTGTTCTTCAGGGGTGAAAGCTAAATCCATGGCGAATGTCTCCAGGCCGGTTGGCGGGTATGTCTACGGTCGATTTTCTATTTTTAGCACGGTCGTTCGCAATTTTATGTCTCAGTTGGGACATTCGTGCCATTGAGTTTGATGCGTGCGGCGGGGCGGCGGTGAGCTGTTATCTGCCGCGTTCTAAACTAGAGGGCTATGGCAACTGCGCAGAAAAACATCGTCATCCTGATTTCGGGCGGTGGCTCCAACATGGCCGCCATCTCCCGCGCCGCTCAAAAAGAGGGCTGGCGCAACAAATGGGGGGTACAGGTAGCCGCTGTCATCAGCAACAAGGCGGATGCCCCGGGGCTGGCCCTGGCCCAAAGCCTGGGAATTGCTACCGAAGTTGTGCCGCACAAGTCGTTTGATTCCCGGGAGGCTTTTGATGCGGAACTCATGGCCCGCATTGACCGGCATTCGCCCGCGCTGGTGGTGCTGGCCGGTTTCATGCGCATTTTGACGCCGGGCTTTGTGCAGCACTACGCCGGCCGCTTGATCAACATTCATCCTTCGCTGCTGCCGGCCTTCACGGGGCTGGACACCTACCAGCGCGCCATTGATGCGGGCTGCAAGGTGGCGGGCGCGACGGTGCACCAGGTCACGGAAGTACTGGACCACGGGGCCATCCTGGCGCAGGCGGTGGTGCCTGTGCTGCCGGGCGACACTGCCAGGACGCTGTCTGCCCGCATCCTGACGCAGGAACACCTGATTTTCCCGCAGGCTGTGCGCGCGTTTTTTGAACCTGCTGCCTGAGCTTTGCCCGCGCGCGCGGTGAAAAGCATTGATGCGTCCTGATTG
>NZ_JBFUCA010000282.1:0-5565 GCF_056405475.1 Polaromonas sp. P1_G4 | reverse complement strand
CACTGGGCCTTGGCCTGGCTTCTACCTTGAGCACGACGGCGCTGGCTGCCGACGAGATCTACATTCCCATGATCTCCAAGGGCTTTCAGCACCAGTTCTGGCAAGCCGTCAAGGCCGGCGCCGAGCAGGCCGGCAAGGACTACAAGGTCAAGGTGACCTTCGAAGGCCCCGAGAGCGAGAGCATGGTGGACAAGCAGATCGACATGTTCGCGGCGGCGCTGGCCAAAAAGCCGTCGGCCATCGGCTTTGCCGCGCTGGACAGCAAGGCATCGATCCCGCTGCTGAAAAAGGCCCAGGCCGCCAAGATCCCGGTCATCGCATTTGACTCGGGCGTGGACAGCGATATTCCGGTGACCACGACCACCACCAACAACGTGGCCGCCGCAGCCCTCGCCGCCGACAAGATGGCCGAGCTGATCGGTAAAAGCGGCGATGTCGCCCTCGTGGTGCATGACCAGACCAGCCGCACCGGCATCGATCGCACCGACGGATTTGTCAACCGTATCAAGTCAACCTATCCCAACATCAAGATCGTCAGCGTGCAGTACGGCGGCGGCGACCAGCTCAAATCGACCGAGATCACCAAGTCCATCCTGCAGGCCAACCCTAACCTCAAGGGAATTTTCGGCGCCAACGAAGGCTCGGCCATCGGTGCACTGAATGGCGCCAGGGAGATGAAGCGCAAGGTGGTGATCATCGGCTACGACTCCGGCAAGCAGCAAAAGGCCGCCATCATGGACGGCTCAATGGCCGGCGCCATTACCCAGAACCCGGTCGGCATTGGCTACAAGACGGTGGAGGCGGCGGTCAAGTCCCTCAAGGGCGAAAAGCTGCCCAAGGTCATCGACACCGGCTTTTACTACTACGACAAGACCACCATCAATGATCCCAAGATCGCTGCGGTTCTGTATGACTGATGGGTGCGGCGGCCTCAGGGCTACCACGCGCTGAAGCGCTTCTTCACCAGGCAAACAGCAATCCCCAGGCAATCCTTCATGAGCACTATCCAATCCATGCGTGTCGTCGATGTGCGCTTTCCCACGTCGCGGCATCTCGACGGCTCGGACGCGATGAATCCGGACCCGGACTATTCGGCCGCCTATGTGGTGCTGGAAACCGGCGAGCCGGGGCTTGAAGGCCATGGCCTGACCTTCACCATCGGCCGCGGCAATGAAATCTGCTGTGCCGCCATCGAAGCCATGCGCCACCTGGTGGTCGGTCTCGACATGGACTGGGTGACCGAAGACATGGGCCGCTTCTGGCGTTACATCACCTCGGACAGCCAGCTGCGATGGATCGGCCCCGACAAGGGCGCGATCCACCTGGCGACTGCCGCCGTGGTCAATGCCGTGTGGGACCTGTGGGCCAAGCAGGAGGGCGTGCCGGTGTGGAAGCTGGTGGCCCGCATGAGCCCGGAAGAGATCGTCAGGCTGATCGACTTCCGCTACATCACCGACTGCATCACGCCGGCCGAAGCGCTGGCGCTGTTGACGCGCCAGGCCGCCGGCAAGGACGCGCGCCTGAAGACGCTCGAGCAGGAAGGATACGCCTGCTACACCACTTCCGCCGGCTGGCTGGGCTATGACGACGAAAAGCTCAGGCGCCTGGCCCAGGAGGCGGTGGACGCCGGCTTTTCGCACATCAAGCTCAAGGTGGGCCGCGACCTGCAGGACGACATCCGGCGGGTGCGCGTCGCCCGCGAGGTGCTCGGCCCCGACCGCACCCTGATGATCGACGCCAACCAGGTGTGGGATGTCAACGAGGCGATTGAGTGGCTGGGCCACCTGGGCTTTGCCAAGCCCTGGTTCATCGAAGAGCCGACCAGCCCCGACGACATCGAGGGTCACCGCCGCATCCGCGAGGCGGTGAAGGGCGACATGCAGGTCGCCACCGGCGAGATGTGCCAGAACCGCGTCATGTTCAAGCAGCTCATCATGCAGGGCGCCATTGACGTGGTGCAGATCGACGCCTGCCGCCTGGGCGGGGTCAACGAGGTGCTGGCCGTGATGTTGATGGCGGCCAAATATGGGCTCAAGGTTTGTCCGCATGCCGGCGGGGTCGGCTTGTGCGAATACGTGCAGCACCTGTCGATGATCGATTACCTCTGCATCGCCGGTACCAAGGAAGGCCGGGTGATCGAATACGTGGACCACCTGCACGAGCATTTCGTGGACCCCTGCGTGATTCGCCATGCCGCCTACATGCCGCCGCAGCGGCCTGGCTATTCGATTGAGATGAAGCGCGAGTCGCTGGCGCAGTACGCCTTCAAGGGCTGATGGCCGCTACACACCCTCGGCTGAGCCTGACCATAACCAACATCTGACACCGGAGCCCTTGATGAATTTGCACCTTCAAAACAAGATTGTCATTGTCACCGGCGGGGGCGCCGGAATTGGCGGGGCCATCAGCCTGCAGCTGGCGCGGGAGGGCGCCGTGCCGGTGATCTTCGGCCGCAGCCCCTTGTTGCCGGAATTTTCCGCGGCCTTGCGGGAGCTCGGTGCACGCCATGGGTTTTTCCAGCTCGACCTTGAAAGCGAATCGGCCTGCCGGACCGCGGTGCAGGGTGCCGTGGCCGAATTCGGCGGCATTGATGCGCTGGTCAACAACGCCGGCGTCAACGACAGCGTCGGCCTGGAGGCCGGCCCCGAGGCCTTCGAGCGCTCGCTGCAGTCCAACCTGATGCATTACTACCTGATGGCTCACCTGTGCCTGGACCAGCTAAAGGCCAGGCGCGGCGCCATCGTCAACATTTCCTCCAAGACGGCGCTCACTGGGCAGGGCAACACCAGCGGCTACGTCGCGGCCAAGGCGGCCCAGCTGGGGCTGACACGCGAATGGGCTGCCGCCCTGGCGCCACATGGCGTGCGGGTCAATGCGGTGCTGCCGGCCGAAGTCATGACGCCGCTCTATGAAACGTGGCTCAAGACCTTTGCCGACCCGGCAGCGGCGCTGGCCGACATCACGGCCCGGATCCCCCTGGGCCAGCGCATGACGACCGACCGCGAAATTGCCGACACGGTAGTGTTCCTGCTGTCCGATCGCGCCTCACACACGACGGGCCAGTGGATTCATCCCGATGGCGGTTATGTGCATCTGGACCGCGCCTTGCCTGTCGGCGGACCACCATGAACAGACATCAACACGGCCAAAACGCCATGCGGCGCTGCCAGCTACCGAGCCCTGAAAAGCACGATGAAGCTCGCCGCAGATTTTCCCCGCCCGAACCGGGTTCGCTCTGGGCAGCCATGCCGGCGGATGGGCATATCCGGACTTTTTAACTGACTCAACCTAACCATAGCAAAGAGAGACAAATCATGAAAGCTGCTTTCCGTAGTGTGTACCTCGGTGTGGCCTGCGCGGCCGCGCTGGCGCCACAGTTGGCCTCGGCCCAGTCCAGTGTCACCATGTACGGACGTGCCGTATCAGGCCTGGCGTATATCGACCATGTGTATGACCCGGTGGCCAATGCCAGCTTCTCCAAAACCATGGTGGCCAGCAACCAGTGGGGCACCAGCATGTGGGGCATGAAGGGCAAGGAAGACCTGGGCGGCGGGCTGGCGGCCAACTTCCTTCTCGAAAGCGGGTTTGAACTGAAAAACGGCTCGGTCGGCTCGGCATTGTTCAACCGCCGCGCCTATGTCGGTCTGTCCAACGCCAGCTGGGGCAGCTTCCGTCTTGGCAAGAACCTGTTCATCAGCAACGACGTGTGGGACCTGGACCCGACCGGCCAACAGTGGGTGGGCAGCGCCACCCTGGTCAGGGGCCGCAGCTGGCCCGGTGCCAGCAACGTGGTCGAGTATTCAACGCCTGATATGGGCGGCTTCAGCGCCACCGGGCAAATCTCGTTTGGCGAACAGGCTGGAAACAGCAAGGCCAACCGCGGCGAGGGCATATCGATGACCTATGCGAACCAGGACCTGATGCTGCGCGCCATCTATTCAGAGCGCCGTAATGCTGCCGCCACCTTCACGGATGTTTTCAGCACCTCCAAGGAAACCATCATAGGCGGCACATACAAGTTCGGCCCGGCCAAGCTCTATGCGGCCTACGACTACATCACCGCACCCGACGCGGCCCTCACAGCCGCGTCCAAGCTCAAGCATGCCTGGGTTGGCGTTCGTTACGATGTGACGCCAGCGCTCACGCTGATCGGTTCGGTCTTCCACGTGAAGTCTGACCGGGTGGCCGGCAAGGCCACGCTGGGCATGGTGGGTGCGGACTACAGCATGTCCAAGCGCACGTTGCTGTACGCATCATTCGGCAGCGTCAGCAACTCCAGTGGTGCCAACTTCGGGGTGGACGGGGGCATCTCGGGAAATCCGAATGTCAACCAGGGGCAAAGAACCATTTACGCGGGCATTGCGCACAGCTTTTAAAGGGCAACGCCGCCGGGGGAGCTAGGCGCTCGGCGGCAGGCTGGCTGGGTCAGATCGGTATCACCTGACGCGGACCCGCTGGCCAACCATTTTTTGCTATTAAAAACATAGCTGCTCGCGCAGGCGATGCCTGCGCCGCAGCTATTTTTTATGCTCAATCGATGTGCAAGCGGGACCGTGCTGCTCACTCGCACGCAAGGGCGTGGGCGACAATCAGTGCCGTGCTCCGCATTCTTTTCGTCACTTTCCCTTTTTTCGCCCTGGTGCTGTGCGGCTACCTTGCTGCACGCCGGGGCCTGCTCCCGCAGCTGGCCATTCCTGGCCTCAATACCTTCGTGTTGTATTTCGCATTGCCCTGCATGCTGTACCGCTTTGGCGCCGGCACGCCGATTGCGCAGCTGCTGGACGCGAGCCTGGTGGCGGTCTACCTGGTGTGCGCGTTGCTGATGGTGGCTTTCACCGTGATGCTCACGCGCAAGGGCCGTATTGCCTGGAACGATGCGTCTTTCGGTGCGCTGGTGGCGGCTTTCCCCAATACGRGCTTCATGGGCGTGCCGCTGCTGGTGGCACTGCTGGGCGCTCAGGCCGCCGGCCCGGCCATCGTCACCATCCTGGTTGACTTGCTCGTGACAAGCTCGYTGTGCATCGCGCTGTCGCGGCTGGACTCGGCCGACATTCATGGCGCAGAGGTCGCTGCGCAAAAAGCGCTCAAGGGCGTGGCGCTCAATCCCATGCCGTGGGCGATTGTGCTGGGCGCGCTATCGTCCGGGCTGGGTGTGATGTTGCCAGGGCCGGTGATGCAGACCGTCGGGCTGCTGGCCGATGCGGCCTCGCCTGTGGCGCTGTTCACCATTGGCGCGGTGCTGGCGCGCTCGCAGATGAACAGTACGGCTGCCACACCCCTGAAGGAGTATGTGCCGGTTGCGCTCATCAAACTGGTGGTGCACCCGGTATTGGTGGGCCTCGTCGGGTTGGGTGCCATCGCTGTGGGCGTGCCGCTGCAACCCTTCGCACTCACGGTCATCGTACTGGTGGCGGCGTTGCCCAGCGCCAGCAATGTGGCGCTGCTGGCCGAGCGCTTTGGCGCGGACAACGGCCGCATCGCGCGCATCATCCTGTTGTCGACGGTGCTGGCTTTTTTCAGCTTTTCGGCAGCAGTGACCCTGCTGACCTGAGCCAGGTACCAGGC
>NZ_JBFUCA010000281.1:0-5595 GCF_056405475.1 Polaromonas sp. P1_G4 | reverse complement strand
GCTTCTACGCATGACTTGTGCCAGTGAAAACCGGACATTGGAAGGCGTTTTTCCGCCCTCTTGCTGCGATCGAAGCAGCTGGGCAGGACGCGGTGCGGGAAAGTGTTCAACAGCTGCTGTGAATGCAGCATGGCCTTTTCGGCTACAGCGACACGAAGGCGGAATTGCTCTCTTCAGCATCTCCGGCGTGTGCAGACCGTTCGAGCAAGCCATGGCGCTTGAGCAGGGTGCGCAGCACGTTGCGCGAAAGGCCCAGCAGATGCGCTGTCTGCACCTGGTTGCCATGGCAGAACTCGAACGCCGTCTTCACCAGGGTGGCCTCGACGGTGTCAAACAGTTCAGGTTCGGCCTGGTTCATGCGTTGCAGCAGCACCTCGCGCAAACTGTCGGGTGCAGCACCCTGCGTCGCTTCTGTTGAAACCTCTGCTACGGAAGCAGGTGCCGGCAATGCGGCAGGGGCCGCGCGGGACGCCATGCGTGCAGAGYGGTGAATGCCCTGCAGGTCCGCGACATGCAGCGTTGCCGCCGGCGCCACGATGAGCGCGTAGTGGATGACGTTTTCCAGCTCGCGGATATTGCCGGGCCAGTCGTGGGCCAGCAGGGCCTGCTCTGCCTCGGGCGAAAGGCTTGCACCCTTGATGCCCAGGCGCGCGGCGTAGCTCGCCAGGAAATGTCGCGCCAGCGGCAGGATGTCGCCGGGCCGCTCATACAGCGGGCGCAGCTCCAGCGTGGCAACACTCAGGCGGTAGTAAAGGTCGGCGCGAAAGTGGCTGGCGTTCACCGCGTCGCGCAGGTCGACGTTGGTTGCCGCAATCAGGCGCACGTCCAGCGCAATCGGCTTGCGCGAACCGATGCGCACCACCTGGCGCTCTTGCAGCACGCGCAGCAACTTGACTTGCAGGCTCAGCGACAGGTCACCAATTTCGTCAAGGAACAGCGTGCCACCGTCGGCTGCCTCAAACCAGCCGGCGCGGGCGTGCGCAGCGCCGGTGAAAGCGCCGGTTTCATGGCCAAACAGTTCGGCATCGATCAGCGATTCGCTGAAAGCGCCGCAGTTCACCGCCACAAAAGGCCCGCTGCGCCCGCTGCCCTGGTGGATCCGGCGCGCCAGCAATTCCTTGCCGGTACCGGTCTCGCCAATGATCAGGACCGTGGCTTCGGTCGGCGCGACCTGGTCGACGCGCTCCAGCAAGGCCAGCGAGCCGGGGTCTTCGAACACCAGCGCCTTGGCGCGAATCGACAAGGCGCCGGCATTGGGAAGGGTCAGCAACCGGCTCATGCTTCAGGCTCCGTCCGGATTTCGATCAGAACCCGGGAAGCACAGCGCCCTTGAACTCGGCCTGCACGTACTTGCGGATTTCTTCCGAGTGGTAGGCCTTGACCAGCTTGGCCACCCAGGGCTTGTCCTTGTCTTGCTCACGCACGGCGAGCAGATTCACATACGGTGACTTGGCGGCTTCCTGAGCAATCGCGTCCTTGGGGTTCAGCCCGGCGGAGAGCGCGTAGTTGGTGTTGACGGCCGAGGCGTCCAGGTCGTCCAGTGAACGCGGCAGCTGGGCGGCGTCGAGCTCCACAAACTTCAGCTTCTTCGGGTTCTCGATCACGTCGAGCGGCGTGGCCTTCAGGCCTGCTTCGGGCTTGAGCTTGATCAGACCCTTGTCCTGTAGCACCAGCAGCACACGGCCGCCGTTGGTCGGGTCATTGGGAATGCCGAAGCGCGCGCCCTCCTTCAACTCGGCCAGGCTCTTGACCTTCTTGGAATAGAGGCCGATCGGGAAGTTGACGGTGTAGCCGACGTTGACGATCTTGTAGCCGCGGTCCTTGACCTGCTGGTCGAGGAAAGGCTTGTGCTGGTAGCTGTTGCCGTCCAGGTCGCCGGCGGCCAGCGCGGCGTTGGGCTGGATGTAGTCGCTGAACTCGACGATCTGGATCTTCAGGCCGTCTTTTTCGGCGATCTTTTTGACCTGCTCAAAAATCTKCGCGTGCGGGCCGGCGGTGACGCCGATCTTCAGCGGCTTGTCTTGCGCCAGCACGGCGCCGGAGAGGGAGGCGGTCAGCGCGAGTGCGACGGCGGACTGGATGAGGGTGCGTTTGTTCATGGTGTTTCCTTTGGATAAATTGAAAGTTGTTGTGTCGTTTTGTTCCCTCTCCCCCTGGGAGAGGGTTAGGGTGAGGGCCGGCGGCCTCTGCAAGCCGGGCAGCCTTTCGACCGCCGCTGGCCCCCACTCCTGCCCTCCCCCAGTGGGGGAGGGAGGAACTCAGGGAGTCAACATCGCTGTTGATAGGAGGTGAAGGCCTCGCTCATCTGTGGCTCAACCTGCGCACAGCCCAGTCGCCCAGGCTTTGCACCGCCTGCACAAACAGGATGAGCACCAGCACCACGGCCAGCATCACTTCCGGCAAAAAGCGCTGGTAGCCGTAGCGGATGCCCAGGTCCCCCAACCCGCCGCCGCCAATGGCGCCGGCCATGGCCGAGTAACCCGTGAGGCTCACGAAGGTGATGGTCAGGCCCGCGACGATGCCGGGCAGCGCCTCGGGCAGCAGCACCTTGAAGACGATCTGCCGTGTGGTCGCACCCATGGCCAGCGCGGCTTCGATCAGCCCGTGGTCGACTTCGCGCAGCGAGGTTTCCACCAGACGTGCAATGAACGGCGCCGCCGCGATGGTGAGCGGCACCACGGCCGCCGCCGTGCCGATGGACGAGCCGGTGATGAAGCGCGTCAGCGGAATGATGGCCACCAGCAAAATGATGAAAGGCGTGGAACGCACCGCATTGACAAGGCCGCCGACGACGCGGTTCACGCCCGCGTTCTGCAACACGCCGCCCTCGTCTGTCAGCCGCAAAAACACCCCGAGTGGAATGCCGATGAGCGCGCCCACCGCGCCCGAGATGCCCACCATGACGATGGTTTCCCACAGCGAGCTGACAAAGAGCTCGAGCAGGGCTTGTGAAAAGTTGCTGAACACGGCTTAAATCCTCCCGCCCACGGCCAGCTCACCGCCGACCTGGTCTACATGCACGCCTGCGCCGCGCAAATGCGCCACCGCCGCGTTGAGCTGCTCGCGTGCGCCGCGCGCAAACACTGCCAGCGAGCCGAAAGGCTTGCCCTGAATCTCATCCACCTGCCCGTGCACGATGGACAGATCAATGCCGAAACGGCGAATCACGTCTGACAGCAAAGGCCGATCCGACTCATCGCCCGCAAATGCCAGCCGCAAAAGCTGCCCTTCTTCAGGGTGCTCGGCGCTCATCAGGGTGCGTATGCGCGCCAGCACGCTGTCGGGCAAATCCTGCGGCACGATCTCGGCGATCAGGCTGCGTGTGGTGTCGTGCTGGGGCCGGGTAAAAACATCAATCACCGGGCCGCTTTCGACAATGCGGCCGGCGTCAATCACCGCCACGCGGTCGGCCACCTGTTTGATCACCTGCATCTGGTGCGTGATCAGCACGATGGTGAGGCCGAATTCCTTGTTGATCTGGCGCAGCAGGCCGAGGATGGAGCGCGTGGTTTCGGGGTCCAGCGCCGAAGTAGCTTCATCCGACAGCAACACCTTGGGCCGGTTGGCCAGCGCGCGCGCAATGCCCACACGCTGCTTTTGCCCGCCGCTGATCTGCGCCGGGTACCGGTCCGCCAGCGTGCTCAGGCCGACCAGGTCCAGCAGCGGTTCAACTCGCGCCTTGATGTCGGCTGCCGACAAACCCGCAATCTCCAGCGGCAAGGCCACGTTGCCGTACACCGTGCGTGACGACAGCAGATTGAAATGCTGAAAGATGATGCCGATGTCGCGCCGGGCTACACGCAGTGCTTCGCCGTTCAGCGAAGTCAGTTCCCGGCCGCCCACCAAAACCTGGCCGGCCGTCGGCCGGTTCAGCAGGTTGACCACGCGCACCAGCGAGCTTTTGCCCGCACCACTGCGGCCGATGATGCCGTAGACCTCGCCCGGGTTGATGTGAAGGTCGACGCCCCGCAGTGCTTCGACCGGGCCGCTGGGGCCCTTGTAGGTTTGAAAAATACCTTTGAGCTCGATCATGAAAATTCGCTAAACCTTGTCGCCCCTCACGGTTCTTGTGAAAACGTGTGAGGCTCTTTTTTGAACAGGACGCGAATTTAGCCGAGCTTTCCCCAAACTCAAAAGAATATTAAATAGACTAGTTAGATCATTAATTAGCTATAGAACCCGATTTACAGGCATTTACGCATTTTTCAGCCAAAACTTGATCATTTATACCCGGATGATATAAACTCCTCATTTGACCCGGACAAAATTAACCGTAAATGACTTTATGACCTCTACCATGATCGCCACGCCCCGCACCCTGACGGCCTTCGCCGGTTTCCAGCGCATTGCCTCGGGCCCTCGCCGCGAGCTGCTCGCGCAGTTGCGCGCTACGCCCCAGCCGGCCGACATCCTGCTTCGCATATTCAACGATGCCAACGGGGAACGCCTGGACCTTGACCTGCGGCCCGACGCCGTGGATGCGCCCGACGACACGCCGCCCGACCTTCCCGCCGCCGAACCCGAAGCACCCGTGGCGCGTTCTGTCGGGCGCCCCCGTCTGGGGGTGGTTGCACGTGAAGTCACCTTGCTGCCGCGGCACTGGGAATGGCTGAGCCGCCAATCCGGCGGTGCTTCGGTTGCGCTGCGCAAGCTGGTGGAAGAGGCGAGCAAGGCCAACGAGGCACGCGACGCGGTACGGGTCTCCCGCGAAGCCGCTTACCGCTTCATGGCGGAAATCGCGGGCGACCTGCCCGGCTTCGAAGAAGCCACCCGCGCCCTGTTTGCCGGCGACCGACTGCGTTTTGCTACCCTGGTCGAGCCCTGGCCTGAGGACGTGCGAACCTACCTGGCGGCACTGGCCGCAGCCAGTTGGAGCGCCGCATGAAGCCGCCGGATCTTTCCGCCCTTGATCACCGGCTTGAAACCGAAGTGCGTGAGGGCGACGTGCGCACGGCGGGCGAAATCGCGGCGCCACCGATTTCCGTAGCAGATCCGGTCCCGCCGCTGGCAACACAGCCCGCGGCGGCGAAACCCGCTTCGCACGGCCGCCCCGCATTGAGCGACGGGGTGCCGATGTGGAAGACCTTTGCCGCCTTCCTCGGCCCCATGCTGCTCAGCAACATCCTGCAGTCGCTGTCGGGCACGCTGAACAACGTGTACGTCGGCCAGATGATTGGCGTCGGCGCATTGGCGGCCGTGTCCAGCTTTTTCCCCATCCTGTTTTTCTTCATTGCCTTCACCATCGGCCTGGGCGCAGGCGCCTCCGTGCTGATCGGCCAGGCCTGGGGAGCGCGCGACACCGGCAAGGTCAAGGCAATTGCGGGCACCACCCTCRGCGTCGGCCTGATTTTTGGTTTGCTCGTCGCGCTGTTCGGCGGTATCTTTACCGGGCCCTTGCTCAGGGCACTGGGCACACCGGCCGACATCCTGCCGGACGCCACGCTCTATGCCCGCATCATGATGATTGCAGGGCCCGGCCTCTTCGTCTACCTGCTGGCCACCGCCATGCTGCGCGGCGTGGGCGATACGGTCAATCCGCTCTACACGCTGGGCATTTCAACCGTGGTCGGCCTCGCCGTCACACCGGCGCTGATC
>NZ_JBFUCA010000280.1:0-5595 GCF_056405475.1 Polaromonas sp. P1_G4 | reverse complement strand
TGTCTGTATTGGGTTGGATCCTGATTTGATACCTGGGGTGCATCCCGCGGCAGCTTGAGAGCGGCTATTTCAGCCAGCCCCGCTTGCGGAAATAGATCATCGGCACCAGTGCACTGGCCACCATCAGCGCGATCACATACGGATAAGCCGCCGGCCCCAGAAGCTGCAGTTCGGGGAAAGACATATTCATGCCGTAGATGCTGGCGATCAGCGTAGGCGGCAGCAGCGCGACGCTGGCCACCGAGAATATCTTGATGATCTTGTTCTGGTTGATATTGATGAAGCCTACCGTGGCATCCATCAAAAAGTTGATCTTGTCAAAGAGGAAGGCGGTGTGTGAATCGAGCGAGTCGATGTCGCGCAGAATCTGCCGCGCTTCCTCGAACTGCTCGGCGTTGAGCATCTTGCTGCGCATCATGAAGCTGACCGCGCGGCGCGTGTCCATCATGTTGCGGCGGATGCGGCCGTTCAGGTCTTCGTGGCGGGCAATGGCGCCCAGCACTTCGCCGGCCAGGGCGTCGGTCACGTCGCCCGACAACACCTGCGCGCTGACTTTTTCGAGCTCGACATAAACGCCTTCCAGCGTGTCGGCGGAATACTCGGCGTCGGCGTCAAACAGCTTGAGCAGCACCTCCTTGGCGTCTTCGATAAGCCCCGGGGCGCGGCGCGCGCGCATCCGCAGCAGGCGAAAAACCGGCACGTCTTCGTCGTGGATGGAAAACAGCACACCCTTGCTCTTGAGGTCGTCGTTGACCAGGTTCAGGATGAAAGCCACCCGCACGGTGCGCGGCTCTTCGTCGTCGGCAATCAGGAAGTCGGAGCGGATGTGCAGCTCGCCGTTGTCTTCCTCGTAGAAGCGCGCGGACTCTTCAATGTCCTCGTCCATCGCGTCTTCCGGAATGGACAACCCGTAGTACTGCTTGATCCAGCGTTTTTCTTCGAGGGTGGGAGACTCCAGATCCACCCAGATGGGCTGGAATTTGGAGAGTTCTTCCAGGGATTCGATTTCTTCCTGGAAAAGCCGGCCGTTGGCCAGCGTGAAAATATTGAGCATGACTGACTGCCTATCGGTTCAAGGGCCGGCACAAGGCGAACGCTCAGGCCTTGCGCGAAAGCGCGGTAAAAGGGCGGTGGGATATGGCATCGCTTTCAACCCCCTTTCAACGTGAGCCTTTGCAAGCCTGGCGTCAGTCTGCGGTGTTGAAAGCTAGCAACTAGGGCTACTTTCCAAGGATTTCTCCGTAATGAATAAGCGGCGATTATGGCATTTCACACCTGGTTTATCCACCGCTTGCGCTACATAAAAAACTCGATGAGCTCGCTCTTTCGCGCGTAAGCGTCCTGTTCGCCCAGCGCCATCAGCGCCTTGACAAACCCCGGCTCGAACAGCAGGTAGCTGGCCAGTGCGGCGCCTCCCGGACTGCCTTTGGCGCCCAGCGCACCCAGGCCAGCCAGCGCGTTGTAGGTCCCCCGCGGTAATTCGCCGGCGTGGGCTTGCGCCAGTGCGTCGAGCGACTGTGACGGTGCAATCGCCAACACGTCGACGGGCCGGTAGGGCATGACAGCCGCGATTTCGCGCGGCATCTGCCGCACGGTTTTGCTCACGCGCTGGGCCTGCTCCACGTCGGCCTGCAGCGTGTCCTGAAACACACTGGCCATGGCATGGCCGGCAATGGCGCCCAGCGTGGGCCGGCYGCTCACGTTCGGCCCGTTGCTGCCGACGAAACCGGCGCGCTCGGGTTGCCCCACGCCGATCACCAGCACCTTGCTGG
The DNA here is from genome assembly GCF_056405475.1 of Polaromonas sp. P1_G4. Lineage (NCBI taxonomy): Bacteria > Pseudomonadati > Pseudomonadota > Betaproteobacteria > Burkholderiales > Comamonadaceae > Polaromonas > Polaromonas sp. P1_G4. Next base: position 3,823 of record NZ_JBFUCA010000280.1, on the reverse strand, counting down.
CCCCAAGGTGCAAGGCGGGTGAGAGCGGGGAGCTCTGGCGCATGGAACCATCGCCAAAGAACTCGCGGTGGCCGTCCACCCAGAGCGGCGTGGAGGGGAACAGGAAGGGAATGGCGCTGGAAGCCATCAGGTGTTCGATGGTGACGGGCTGGAACTCTGCACGCCGCCCTGGCCGGCTCCRGAGATCGGCGTGGCGGCCGGCAGCCATCTGGCAGAACGTCCAGTGCACGCCGCTGCTGTAGCTGGAGGCCGTGATGGCCAGCGCGTGAAGGGTTTTATCCTGCAGCACCTGCTCGATGTGGCCCAGCGAAATGGCATGGTGCAAGGTGTCGACCAGCGGTGTGTTGTCCAGCAGGGATTGTTGCGCCCGCACCTGCTGCGACAAAAACAGCGCCGCCGCAATGCGGCTTGAACGGATCCACGCGGGAACCTTGAGCTGGTAAACCTGCGATGAGCGCAATGTGGTCCAGAAATTGGCCAATCGGCCGAATGCCTGCAAGCCTTCACCCGCATGGCTTGCCAGGAAAGCTGCGTTCAACGCACCGGCTGACGTGCCCACCAGGATCTTGAACGGGAATTTCGGGTCAGCCGCACCGCCCTGCACGCTGAGCATGGTTGACAGGGCGTGAAGCACTCCCGCCTGGTAGGCCGTGCGTGCGCCGCCGCCCATGAGGACAAGGGCATTTTGCGCCTCGTCAGGGCGGGTTAACGCAGAAGAAATGATGGTCTCAAGCGACATGGCCGGGCCGGGTATGCGGCGGACGTGGTGAAAGCAGGCGGGGCATGAGCTTGATCGGCTGGTGTTATGGTTTTTTCGCCATGGGGCGCTGTTTCAGTCTTTGCCATTGCCTCATTGATGGGGCCGGGCCGGCTGCGGGCAATTGTGTCAGCATGATGCCGCCGCGAAAGACTTCCTGCAAGTCCGCTGGCTTGGCCGCCACACGGTTTGACTTGGTAAAAAGCCAGAAGAATCAAAGGCCTTCAGGCGCTGCCAGGGCGGCACGCCAGCACTCAGCGCATGCAGTGAAATCGGGTCAAGGGGTTTTTCATAAGGTTTCATTATTTATTGCGGCGCAAGGTTGCAATTGCGGGGCATCGGGCGCATAGTGAATCCAAGAGAGTGTCCCCGTCCGCTGCCTCGCCTTCATGGGCCCGGCAGTGTTTTCAACCCAGCTCCAACCTTGGAAAAAGGAGTCTCTTTATGAACTTGACGATCAGCGGCCACCATCTTGAAGTTACCCCCGCGCTACGCGGTTATGTGACCAGCAAGCTGGATCGGATTACCCGGCATTTCGACCAGGTAGTAGACGTAAAAGTCCTGTTGACAGTGGACAACATGAAAGAAAAGGAAAGACGCCAGCGGGCCGAATGCAATGTGCATGTCAAGGGCCGCGACCTGTTTGCCGAGAGCTCCCACGCTGATCTTTACGCCGCAGTTGATGAATTGACAGACAAGCTGGACCGTCAGGTTGGGCGTTACAAAACCAGAACCCAGGATCACCACCACGTTGCTGCCAAGCGCCAGGCCTGAAAGTCTTTTCGGGCTGTCCCTTTTCAGAGTGCGCGGCTTCTCCTCGAAGGGCCGCATTCACCGGTGGCGTGCAGACGGAAAAACCTGCATTGCACGTTTTCTGTCGCGGCGAATCTGCAGGGCATCTGCAGGCGCGCCAAACCAGACGCCGAAGCCGCTTGTGGCGCCAAGCGGCTTTTTAATGCCTTTTTTGCGGTCAACCCGCTGCAAAGTGCATAATTCGGCGACTAAAAGATTGTTATGAACCGTCTTTCGCAAATTTTGCCCCCCTCCCAGGTTCTGGTCAGCGTTGAAGCGACCAGCAAGAAGCGCGCTTTCGAGGAAGCCGGTCTGCTGTTTGAGAACCAACATGGCCTGAACCGCGCATTGATCACGGACAGCCTGTTCGCCCGCGAACGCCTGGGCTCCACCGGGCTTGGCCACGGCGTGGCGATTCCGCACGGCCGGATCAAGGGCCTGAAGGCCCCCATGGCGGCCGTTTTCCTGTTGCAGGCGCCCATTGGCTTCGATGCGCCGGACGAACAGGCCGTAGCCCTGCTGATTTTTCTGCTGGTTCCCGAGGCTGCCACTCAAAAACACCTCGAAATTCTTTCGGAAATTGCCGAATTGCTTAGCGACAGCTCCCTGCGCGAGCAACTCAAGACCAGCACCGATGCCGCTGGACTGCACAACCTGATCGCTTCCTGGCATTCCGTCCACGAAGTCAGTTCTTAGATGCGGTGTTGCACGGTTGCACGCTGTCCGGCCCGGCAGGGTCTTGAACAGGAAAAGTACAAGGCCGCATGAAGCCCACCGTTGTCAGCGCTGACGTTTTATTTGAAGACCACCGCGCCGCCCTGAAATGGGAATGGGTTGCCGGCCTCGGGGCCTCCGAGCGGCGTTTCGACGAAGTCGCCGTGCGGGCTGCACGCTCTGGCGCCGATCTGGTCGGATACCTCAACTACATTCATCCCTACCGCGTGCAGATCCTGGGCGAACGCGAGGTTGCTTACCTCACGAATGCCAGCCCTGAGGACTGCGCCCGGCGCATTTCCCGCATCATCACGCTGGAGCCACCGGTGCTGATCGTCGCCGACGGCCAGACCGCGCCGGACACGCTGCTGTCGATGTGCGAACGCGCCCAGTTGCCGATGTTCGCCACGCCCGAATCGGCGGCTTTCGTGATTGACGTGCTCAGGGCCTACCTGTCCAAGCATTTTGCCGACCGCACCTCCATGCATGGCGTGTTCATGGACATCCTGGGCCTGGGCGTCATGATCACCGGTGAATCCGGCCTGGGCAAAAGTGAACTGGGGCTGGAACTGATTTCGCGCGGACACGGCCTGGTGGCCGACGATGCGGTAGACCTGTACCGGATCAACCAGACCACGATTGAAGGACGCTGTCCGGAACTGCTGCAAAACCTGCTGGAAGTACGCGGCATCGGCCTGCTCGACATCAAGGCCATTTTTGGCGAGACGGCGGTGCGCCGCAAGATGCGCCTGAAGATGATCGTGCACCTGGTGCGCCGCGAAACGCTAGAGCGCGATTACGAACGCATCCCGTACGAACCGCTGACGCAGGACGTGCTGGGCATCCCGGTGCGCAAGGTCATCATCCAGGTGGAAGCCGGCCGCAATATCGCCGTGCTGGTCGAGGCCGCCGTGCGCAATGCGATCTTGCAGCTGCGCGGCATCAATACCTACCAGGATTTCGTGGAGCGGCACCGCCGCGCCATGGAACAAGACGATTAGAAGGCGCGAATAAACCTACTGCGCAACCCGATCTTGCACCTGCGGTCCTCGCCGTACGCAAGTACGGCTCCGGTCCTCGATGCAACCTCGGGCTGCTCGCTACGGTTTCTTCACACCTTCTGCGCCGCAGTTTTACTTGCTATTGAATCAATAGCTGCTTGCGCTTGTATATAAAGGGCTGCAGGCCATTTCTGCTAAAAATTAAGCGTGATGGTGCCGTACCGGTGCGCCGTTGCGGTTGGGGCACTTGTCTTTGGTGCAGTTAGCGTAGATCGACAGTGAATGATCGGCAATGGTGAAGCCCTTGGCTTTGGCGACGGCATTCTGGCGTTTTTCAATCTCGGCGTCGTAGAACTCCTCGACCTTGCCGCAATCGAGGCAGACCAGGTGGTCGTGGTGCTGGCCTTCGTTGATCTCATAGACCGCTTTACCTGATTCGAAATTGCTGCGGTTCAGCAGTCCGGCCTGCTCGAACTGGGTCAGCACCCGGTAGACCGTGGCCAGGCCAATGTCCGAGCGGTCTTCCAGCAGCACCCGGAACACATCTTCGGCTGTCATG
>NZ_JBFUCA010000279.1:0-5600 GCF_056405475.1 Polaromonas sp. P1_G4 | reverse complement strand
GAGTAACGCTCCATTGGCGCGCGAGAGCATGGCTTCGAATTCCCAGAACTCCGACGTATCGGTCAGCCAGACGCCTGCCATCAGGTTCCCTTCCTGTTCGGGGATTTCATGGAGCTGTACCAATAGGCCGGACGCAGGCTTAAGCCCGTGCGAAAGAAGAACCGTATGAAGCCAAGCCTGCAATGAGGATTGGAGTGCAGCCGCGTGYTCGATCTGAGCCTTGACGGCGGCATTCTGCTGTTGAACATTGCGTTGGAGTGCCATGGTGCCTGATGGTTGCTGCTGATGGACGTGTTATCCATGCCTGGCTTTTGTCGGGTCACGGGGAAATTCAGGCGCCAGGTACCCGCTATAGGAGAGCACTGTACCGAGCAATGGGAGGCCGACTTCTACTTTGAACTGATACTGACCGTTGTCGATGCACTTCGATGCGGCCGTGCGAGGCAGGAGCCAAAGAGGGAAGGGAACGCCCGCTAGCCGGCCCCCGATGGGCCGCCAGACCCAGCCGCCATTGACAATGGAAACACCCAGCTTGAGGCGAAGCAGGCCCGATGACTCGACCCAGTAACCCGATGGATAACGACCTGTCGGCGTGAAGGTTGAGGCAAACGTGGAGGTTTTATTGAAGGTACGGTTCCAGTGAAGCTCGGTGTCAGTGCTGAAAATGGAAACGCTCATCGATGCAGTCCCGTCGCAAGGCGGGACACCAAGTTTTTGCGCAAGCCGCCGGCCTGCCCAACCTGCAAGGCCGGTGCCCAGGCGAACCTCGACTGTGCCAGAGAGCATGCCTCCAGACCGATGAAGTTCCTGGAGCAACGGGTGCAGTTGTGCGAAGGCCTCACCAAACCAGGTTTCAACGACTGCTGACATGCGCTCTTTCGGTTGCGGTGCAGTTCCGCCATGAACCGGATCAACAGAAGGGGGGGGCTGCACACTGCAGGTGATTTTAGGTGTGTAGCTGGCARGCCGCTGTCCTCCAGATGAAGGGCGCTGGCGGCTCGGGTCCTGTTGTCTTCAAAGGACGACCATTGCGCCCCGCTTCGCAACGAAGCGCAGTGATCCGTCTACCGCCCCGTATTCGCCCGTATCCGGTTCACTTCCACCGGCGTGATTTCACTCGCCCTATTGCCCCATGACTGTCGGACATGCGTCAGCACCAGCGCCATGTCGGCGTCGTTCAGCACCAGCACGAAGGGCGGCATGCCAAAGGGGCGAGGGTTGCCGGCRGTGGCCGGGGCGTAGCCGCCATTCAGCACGATCTGCACCAGGTTCACGGCCTGGCTCATGGTCACGGCGCGGTTGCCTGCCAGCGCCGGGTAGGCATTGGCGATGCCTTCGCCCTTGGCACCGTGGCACTGGGCGCAGTGCTGTTCATAGAGTTTGGCGGCGCGTTCCACCGACTCGCCCTGCGTCTTGATGGTGGCCGGCTCGGGGGGCGTGGTGTGCGAGGGCGGCAGCTCTTTGAGGAACTGCGCCATCGCGCCGAGGTCGGCATCGCTCAAATACTGCGTGCTGCGCTGGACGACTTCAGCCATGGGGCCGGTGACCGAGGCGCGTGGTGAAACGCCGTTTTTCAGAAGGCTCACGATGTGTTGCCTGTCCCAGTCGCTCACGCCCGCTTCATACGGCGAGGTCAATGAGGGCGCATACCAGTTCTGCATGGGGATCAGCCCGCCGGCCAGGTCCAGCCCCGCGTCGCTGGCGCCCAGCGCATTGCGTGCGGTGTGGCAGGCCGCACAATGACCCAGGCCCTTGACCAGGTAGGCGCCGCGATTCCAGTCGGCGCTGCGTGCGGTGTCCGGTTGGTACACACCGGGGCTGAAGTACAGGGCGCGCCACACCGCAAGCGCTGCCTGCGACTGGTAAGGAAAGCGCAGCGCATGGGATTGGTTGGGCTGCACCGCAGCGGGCATGCTACGCAGGTAGGCAAACAGCGCATCCGAGTCTTCGCGCGTGACCTGCGTGTAGCTGGTGTAGGGGAAGGCCGGGTAGAGCAGGCGGCCGTTTTTGGAGCGGCCGTTGTGCATGGCGCGCCAGAAATGGGCGGATGACCAGCTGCCGATGCCGGTTTTGTCGTCGGGCGTGAGGTTGGACGTGAACACTGTGCCAAACGGCGTAGCAATGCCGCGCCCGCCCGCATAGGCCTGGCCGCCTTGCACGGTGTGGCAGGTCTGGCAATTGCCGGCGCGCGCCAGGTAGGCGCCCCGGGCAATCAGGCTGTCGCTGGGGGCCGCGTTAGCCACAGGCGCCTTCACGTCGACTTCGTCGCGCACATTCAGGGCCCATACCAGCAAAACCGCGGCGGCTGCCAGGGTGGAAAGGCCCACCGCCCATTTGAGGAGGGTCTTCATTTTTGCGGTTTCCTGGTGGGCAAAGTCGGTACAGCGGGCATGTCTGCTGCGCTCCCGCAGGTGATGGCCACAGCGCCGGGTGCGAGCGCGGGCAGCGTGGTGGCTGGTTTGGTGCTTGCCGGCAGGGGCTGCGCCGCCACCCAGCTGGCGACGGCATTGATGTCTTCCAGGGTGAGTTTTTCCACTACATTTTTCATGCAGTCCGGCGCGTGCGCGCGGCGCTGGCCGGCCTTCCAGGCGCCCAGCTGTGCATTGAGGTAGTCACGCGGCAGCCCCAGCAGGCCTGGAATGGCAGGCGCCACGCCGGTCATGGCCTGGCCGTGGCACTGCACGCAGGCCGGCAGCCGGCGCGCGGCGTCGCCCTGCATGGCCAACTGCTGTCCATGGCGCATGGCCTCGGGTGATGCGGCAGCGGGCAGGGGTGCGGGATAGGGGACTTCGAGCTGGGAGAAGTATTGCGCGATCTCCATCAGGTAGGTGTCGCTGAGCGGTTCGATCAGCTGCGTCATGAGGCCGTAGTGGCGGCGCCCGTCGCGAAAGTTCAGCAGCTGGTTGTACAGGTAGCCCGCCGGTTTTCCCGCCAGGCGCGGGTAGTAGCCGTCGGGTGCAGCCCGGCCCTGCGGCCCGTGGCAGGCCGTGCAGGCCATGGTGCGCTGCGCGATGGTGTCTTCAAACGGCGGCGGGGCTGCCTGGGCGGCACCCGCCATGGCAAATGCAAGGCCGGCCCACAACAGCCGCGTGGCCAGCACACGCTTGCAAAAGCGTAGGAAAAATCTAGGGTTCATGGGGCCATCATGCCGCACATGGGCGGCCGGTGTCAGCATCAGTTGCGCTCCCAAAAAACATATCAGATGAAAAACGGTGAAATTGACGGGACGCTGGGCGCGGTGGACCCGTTGCAAAAGTCCCTGGCGGGGGCCGCACGGCTGACGGCAGCCGGGCTTGCCGCCCTACCTGCGGGGGTCTTGCAGCGCGCGGACACAGGCCAGAAAATGGTCCCAGCTGGTCTGCACTTCCTTCACACGCACGCCTTTGTCCAGCACTGCACCGCAGGCTGCTTCAGCGCGCCGCACCACCTTGGTCAATGCGCTGCCCGGCAAGGGGGGAATCTGCGCGCGCAGCGCGTCGGCTTTCGCCCGCATCTGCATGATGGCGTCCCTGGCCAGCGTCTTGTTGCCGGCGCAGGCAATCATGCCGATCATTTCCGCCATTTCACCAAACGCCGGATCCAGGTGCCAGGCCGCGGCCGTGCCGAGCGCCAGTACCCACAGGCGCTTGTTGYGTACAGAAGGTGCGTCTGCCGGCGCGCCCTGCAAGCTGGCGCCGGTAGCCTCCACGGCATCCTGGGCCGTCGGGCCGGGTGGCGTGGTGCCGGTCGCTGGGTGGGTGGGCTTGTTCATGGCGCTTTGTCTTGTATAGACAAGGCTGGATTTTGCCTGAGTGCTCCAGGACCCGGCAGCTGCCTGCGGCCAAGACCCGCTTTTCTTAGGGGAAAAGTGCCTGAAGCCGTTTATGGACGGGCGAAAGCAGCTATCAAAAATATAGCAAATTAACTGTTTAGCCAGTCTGCGATGTGCCGGCACACCCAGCCGGGATCGTCGTGCGGCAGGTCATGCCCGGCCCAAGGGTGTTCGTGGTGCGCGGCCTGCCAGGCTTTCGCCAGGCGAGAGGTGCAGCGCGGGTTCACCAGGTGGTCGGCCGCCGAAGACAGCAGCAGGGTGGGGCAGGTCGGCGGCGCGGTAATGCTGAAAGCCGCTGCGGCCCCCAGCTGGCGCCAGGCATTGGCGGCGCTGACGGGCGCATCCCGGCGGATACGGGTCCACGTGGCCAGGTCTTCATCGCGCGACGCGGTGTTGTTGCAGGTCAGCCGGTGGATGATGCGTTCGGCGCTGTCTGTATCGCCCCAGCGCAAAGCCAGCAAGGCCAGCGGCAGCCAGTTGGCCGGGCGCAGGCGTTCGGTCACCCGGCCGTGGGGACGCATGCTGGTGTTGACCAGCACCAGCCGCGAGACTTCGCCCGGGTACTGCAGCGCCCAGTCGGCCGCCACCATCGCGCCCAGTGACATCGCCACCAGCCGATAGGGAGGCTGCAGGCCGCTGGCCAATAGCTGTGCCCGTGCAAAGTCTGTCATGCCGCGCACCGAGCGCGGTGAGGTGCCGCGGTGAAAGACGCCGTTGCCCGGAAGGTCAAGCGCCACAGTCTGGCTTGCTTCGGCGGCAGGCAATGTTGCGGCAAGCTGCGGTGCAAAGCCGCCCCAGTGCCGCGCTTCGCGGGTCAGGCCCCTGAGCAACACCCAGGTCATGTCACAACACCCTGCGCGGGCGCCAGTGCGCTGCGGCAAGCCGTGCGAGCTGCACGCGCTGGTCGCCCGAAGGCAGCCAGCGCGGTGYGGAGAATGCGGCGCGTGTCAGGAAATCCAGCAGGTCTGCATGGCGGCGCAGTACACGCCGTGTGCGGTGGGCCTTGATGGGGTTGAAAATTCCATGGCGCGAAAACAGCTGGCGCGGGTTCTTGCGTATCCATAACCACGAGCCCAGCTCCAGCGTCATCGGCAAAAAGATGTTCTCCGCCGGGGCGCGATCATAGGCATGGTCCCAAAGGTCGCCGTGCAGCAGGTACTGGTTGCTTTGCGGCTCAAAGCTGTAGGCGTGGTGCGGGTGCGATTGCTCCAGCATGGTCCGCAGTGCAAACATCTCCGGCAGGTGCGGCATCAGCCGGCGCGTCCTGGCGTACGGAAACCACAGGCTGTCCTCAAAGCCGTAGCCCGAATGGCAGTCCAGTGCCAGGCTGAAGGGCCGGCTGGCCAGTTGTTCCCGCACCACTTGCAATACGGCCGCGCTTTCCACTTCCATCGGCATGCCCGGCCTTCCGCAGTACCAGGGAAGCTGGGGGCTCACGGTTTGCCCGCCGGCCAGGAAAGGCACACGGGCGTCGGCCTTGTGGGGGGCGTTGCGCATCAGGTCCACGCCCTGGGGGTTGGCGCGCTTGTGCGCCCACATGCCGCCGGGATTCACGATGGGCATGAACACCAGCCGGATCTTTTCGAGTTGCCGGTGCAGCAGATCGTCCCACTCCAGGCGAAACAGCAACGCCCGCATGTAATGCAAAACCAGCTGCGTGCCGATGCGTTCCAGTCCATGGATGCCGCCGAAGAAGCCCACCGCGGGCGCCGCCGGATCGCGGGAGCCGATGCCCGCCACATACAGGGGAAAAGACGGGCCGGCAGTATGCGCTTCGGCCGCAACGGCC
>NZ_JBFUCA010000278.1:0-5601 GCF_056405475.1 Polaromonas sp. P1_G4 | reverse complement strand
AGGTTGAAGGCGACTTTGACGGCCCGGCGGAAGCGGTAATTGCCCGGGTTGCTGAAAAGCTTGCAGAGCGCGGACTGTCACTTCTGCAAGGAGCTCCGGAGTGAGACATAACTCGCCGGTCCGGATGGACGTCCGAGTGCGTACGCGCTTCGCGCGCACCTGTTCTTGATCGTCACTCACCTTCACGTTAGACCTCATGCTCACAGCCGCTGCCGGATTGCACCGCACCCCACGGGTACTCCTTGGATGGCTCGCCGTTCCCGTCATTGCTGGCGCCGCTCTCCTCGCCTGGCCATTGCTTGAGTCCTGCAAAAACTCCCGACTTCGGGAGATCCCGTCACCTGATCAGTTGTGGAAGTTGGTGGTGTTCGAGCGCAGTTGTTCTGCAACGGTCGCGTGAACGACTCATGTATCCCTTGTAGGCGCGAGTGAAATGCTGCCGAACGCGCCCGGAAACTTGCTGGTTTCCTTCGAGCGTCACGGCTCATTGGTCGGCGCCTCCGTGCGCGAGCCGGAAGTGGTTGTCCGGTGGCAACGACCGGACGCAATCGAGCTGGCCTACAGTTCGGCTGCGCCCATCCACTCCACCGTGTCCGAGTTTGGGAGCTTCCGGGTGATCCACACGCGCGCGCCATGAGGTCTAACAGGTCGTGAACGCCTCCATCCAAAGCGAGACAGGTTGGTTGCAGTCGCTAAGCCCGGCTGAGCGAGCTCGATTCCTCTCTTCGCTGAGCCACAACCTCACCATCGCCATTCGAGTTCTTTGTCACAGTCAGGGAGCTCCCGAGCAAACCGTTGAATTAGTACGCCGGCTGAACGAGGCGCACCACCGGGTATCCAGCTATCTCGCCCATTACCACATCGGTGATGAAAACGTCGGTTGGATCGGTGCGGTCGTCGAGTATGTTCTCGACGCGAAGGACCCTGTTGTGCTGCAGCAAGCCGAGCAGGCGTGGTCATATGCGAGGAAGGTTGTGTCCGGTGGCACGGCCTAACCCCTCCATCGAGCGGACGTTCCAAAGGCCGCTTCGCGCCCTGTGGGGCCCCGCTCGTTCTAACGGCTCACTCAACTCCGATCCACAACGGGATACGGCGGTCTCGCCGCGGGTGTTGGTGGCCCATTCATTTTCACTATCAAGCTCATGAGTGCACTAGAGTTACAACAACAAATCCTGGCCGCGTTTGCATCGGTACTCCGCCCTGCGCGTGACGAAATTGCGCCTCACATTTACCAGGAATGCGCCGAACTTGCCGATGATCTCGCGCCGTTTTCTGCGACTGAAGTGCCGGAGAAGTTATTTCAAAGCCACGTGTGGGATATGCCGCTTCTTTCAGCGGAAGCCATGCACTACTACTTTCCCGCCTGGCTCATTCGAGGCCTCGACGACGGTGGACCCTGGCTATGCGACGCAGCTAGTGCTGTGTTGGGTGCATTGGAGAATTCAGAGCACCGCTGGGACCCTGCCCAGCCGTACTCATGCGAGCAATGGCTGGCGTTTCAAGCCTGGCTGTCCTACGTGGAGCAGATAGCTGACGATATTGATCGAGAGGGAATCGAAACGGCTCGGAGAAGAATCGAGAAAGAGCTTTAGCATGGCAACGAGCACGGACAAGTAGTCCAGCACTTTCCCGGCGAAGACTCACGTTTGAATACCGACCGGAATATCGCGTGCGATACCATGCCCTAAATGAAGGGGACGAGCGTTATGCGAATTGTCGGAATCGTGTTGGCGATTGGTATTGGACTCGTGAGTTGGCCGGCAGCATTAGCACTGGGTGGATGGGGTTCTCCCCTGCGCGCTCTTGATTCACTTTTACTCTGGACTCCCATTGTTGGCGCGGCAGTACCAATCGCTTTACTCCTATTTATGAAAGGGGCAAAGGTGTCCGGGGCATGGGTGGTGGCGCTGGCTCCGCTCCTCGGTGTGCTGAACGTGCTTTGGAGTGTCGATTTCTATACGGCTTACCTTGGACCCAGTCTTCTTTCGTCTGACCCAATCCCACGGGCATTCATGGTTTATTCTGCAATGTGGCTGCTGCCCTGGTTGTATATGATCAATGCATTGAGGAAAAGAAGTCCTTGCTGATGGTGAAGAGGTCAGATCGGGCCGGTCTTCATTTTTCGTGCACCGGTTTCACATGCGACACGCCTGCACCCACAACAACAGCAACGGCCTCGGCAATAGCGGCACTCATGTGAATCTCCAAAAGGAAGTAATGAACGAGGGAGGTTAAAAACCTCCTCTTGCTCGGGCATCCTCGCTTCTCTGAGCGGGGGCTGAAGAGTGCTGGTCAATCAACAAGGGAAAACCGGGATGACCCGGTTGTCGCTGTATTGAAAACCCTCCCACAAGTGCCTCTCAAACCGGGGCAGACCCGGCACTCGCAGGCGACGTGACACCAAGCGCAGCGAAGCCGCTGCTTCGCCTCTTGGCAAAAGACTCCTGAGGCGCGTCTATAGTTTCAGATCTTTCGGCGTGTGAAGGTCGAGTCCTTCGAGAGTTTCCACCTACGCAAACCTTAACCTAGTGGCTTGACGCCGCACCTATCGCAGCCCACATCAACACCTTGGCTTGTGTGGGAGCCGTCGGTACCAACTGGCGTACGGCCTTTCCCTCGAACACTTTTTCGCGTAAATCTTTGAGAACATCTTGCGCACCGCCGAACGGCGTAAATACATCGATCAACCAGATCTGATCACCTGAGTTCCAGTCCGTCAAGGCGAGTTGATGAGGAGCACCCATGTAACGTTGTGCCACCACTTCGCTAAGCCGTGCCCAGGACGCAAACGCCACGGGCGCTTCATCTTTCATATAGAGCTTGGCCTGATCAAGGATGAGCGCCGGCATAACACGCCACTCCAACTCACTGAGCAGCGTGTGTCGGCTGGCAGACTGCTGCATCATGAGCCATGTCACAGGACCCAATAGCGGAATCTTCGCAAGCACCTTATGAGCCTGGTTCTTAGCAAGCTGGGCGATCTCAGCCAATTCTTCCGGTGCGATAGGGGTCTCAGTCATGGTTCTGTCTCCAGCAAATCATTAATAGCTTGCAAATCCGTTTCACCCAGCGTAGCGTTGGAGGCTTTCAAACGCAGCCCTTGCATCAAGGTTTCCGCACGCGCCTTGTGCCAGTCACGTTGGGCGGCATAAAGCTGCTGCTCGGCGTTTAACACATCGATATTGATACGCGTACCAATACGATATCCAACCTTGTTGGCATCAAGCGAGCTTTTACTGGAAGAAATGGCCGATTCCAATGCGTCGACCTGCGCCGCACCGTTGACGACACCGGTAAACGCCTGCCGTGCTTGGGTAATTGCCTGCCGACGGGCCACCTCCAGGTCTTCGCTTGCTTTCTCTTTCAAGGCAATGGCTTCCCGCACGCGTGCCTGCACTCCGCCACCGGCAAAGAGCGGGATGGTCAAGTTCAAACCAACCTGACCTGAGTGGGTACGGGTTGCAATATCTGCCGGAGAAGAGATGCTCCCCGAAGCGTAGTTGTTGCCATAACCGGCTGTCAGATCGAGTGTGGGTGAATGGGCTGCCCGGCTTTTATCGATCTCACGGTCAGCCACCTCCAAGGTAGTCAAAGCGACTCGGACTTGCAGTGATTGTTCACGGGCACTGTCTACCCAGGACTGAACTGTCACTGGTTGTATACCCGGCAACCGACCACCATCACGCAGGCGCGCCAGACGGACTTCAGAGTCGCCCAGGATACGCGCGAGTTCAGCACGTCTGTTTTCCATATCGCTGGCAGCGGCAACTGCTTGGGCCCTTGACAGATCTAACCGGGACTTGGCCTCATGCACGTCTGTCACCGTTGCCGTACCTACCTCAAAGTTACGGCGCGCCAAACCCAGCTGCAGCTCGACAGCGCTGATTTGCAGACGCGCCACGCGCTCGGCCTCCTGCGCAACCAATACATCCAGGTAAGCTTGAGCCGTTCGCACAATCAGCTCTTGCTCGGTTTGTCGAAACTGCGCCTCGGCCAATATCTCCTGCTGTTCTGCTTGGCTCAAGGCCATCCAGCTGGTTGCGCGCCATAACGGTTGCGTCAGTTGCAGATTCCAGCTCCGGTTGCGCACATTGCGATCTATATAAGGAGCCTCACTGAAAGCAGCCTGTCCCGACTGCTTGCTGGTGGAGCCGATCAAATTCACTGCGGGAAGCAGCCCAGCACGCGCCTGGGGTACGCGCTCACGCGCCGCTTGCAGGGCATGGGCCGCTCCCCGGTAGGTCGGGTCGCGCTCCTGCGCTTTGCGATAAACCGCCAACAAATTGGCGGCCTGAACATTAAACGACGATAGAAGAAAAAATGTGGCGAACACAGGTCTAATAAGAAAAGTAGCAATACTCAACCAATGACGCGTTAGACAGGTTGGCATGCACAGGAGCACATCACCTTTCACGCAAAGACTCCTGCTTATAGCGCAGCATGGGTGAGATGAAATACTCAATCATGCGACGCTCGCCAGTACGAATATCCGATGTCACGCTCATGCCAGCGGTAACGGCTCCGTGCAAACCATTCACAACACTCGGTGTCTCCATCGTGTTCAACTTGATACGCACCGGATATATCGGGCCAAGCTTGGGGTCAGCCATCGCATCGGTGCCAACCCACAGCACGGTGCCTTCTATATATCCAAAGCGGGTGAAGTCAAAGGTCTCTACCTTATGGATCACACGCTGGCCGACTTTGACATGACCGATGTCGCGGTTCATGACCTGAGCTTCGACCTCCAGGAGGGCGTCGTGGGGCACGATGGTCATGAGCGCCTGCGCTTGAGTAACCACGCCACCGACCGTCGTGACTGCCAGCTGCTGTACCACACCGTCAATCGGGCTGCGCAGCGTTTGCAGGTCGCGCCGCTGCGTGGCCTTGATCAACTCCTGGCGAGCCGCATCATGCTTGCGAATGGCGTCCACCAATTCAGCGCTGGCCCGGGCACGAAACTCGGCCTGTGCCTGTTTGCGCTGTTGGACAGATGCATTAAGGCTCGCTGCTGATTCATTCAACCTCTTGCCCATCACGGAGATATCCTTTTCCATGTTGAGGAGTTCAAGCCGGGTTTCAATCAAGCCCGTCTGCGCAATATGACCCGTGCTGGCCAGCTCTTCGCGCATTTCGTGCTTTCTCCGTACCAGCGGCAGGCTATTCTGCAACTGCGCGATATTCGCCGAAATGGCCTCGCGATCCGCCGTACGCCTTGCAACGTCAGCATCCAATGCGGCCACACGTGAATCCTGCTCACTGCGCCGATTAGCCAGTACTGCCTGCTGATTGGCAAGCATCGGAGCCGGCAAATCGCGTGTTTCGGCCCAAGTGTCCTTGCCCGACAGCAAGGCATTGAGTCGCGCCACGTCCGCCTGGGTCTCCCAGAATTCGCGCTGCAACCGATCACGGTCAGCCAGGGTTGCGGTGGCGTCCAGCTCCAGGAGCAAGTCTCCAGCTTTGACGAGCTGTCCATCCTTGACCGCAATCACCTTAACCACACCGGCTTCCAACGGCTGTATGACCTTGCTCTTGCCCGACGCACTGATGCGCCCCTGTGCCGTAACCACAATATCCATCGAGACCAGGCAGGCATAAGCC
>NZ_JBFUCA010000277.1:0-5603 GCF_056405475.1 Polaromonas sp. P1_G4 | reverse complement strand
GACCGCAGCCGCGCGCTGGCTTCAAGGCACAGCAGGGACATCGTGGAAGGCGCGCGTAGCATCATGGTGCATGAGAAAAAGACATGGAAGACGGACAAATTGTCGTTTGTAGCCAAAGATTTGTCCAAGCATCATTCAGTTTTCTCATTGATCAACCCTAAAGGTGGCCTTCATGACTGAATTTCAAGCAAGCCGGCGAGCGCTTCTCAAGCTGGGTGCCGCGGCGATGGCAGCGTCGCCCCTGCTGGCGCGCGCCGCCTGGCCCGACCGGCCCATCCGGTTGATCGTGCCGTCTTCTGCCGGTGGCTCGCCGGACAACATTTGCCGCATCCTTACCGGCGAGTTGATGAAGACGCTGGGGCAGCCTTTTGTGATTGACAACAAGCCCGGCGCAAGCGGCAACATCGGCATGCAGGAGATCGTGCGGGCCGCACCGGACGGCTACACCCTGGGCTACGGCAACGTGGTCACGCTGGCGATCAACAAAGCCCTTTTCTCCAAACTCCCGTACGACCCCGACAAGCAACTGGTACCCGTGGCGTTGATCGGCTATGTGCAAAACGCGCTTGTCGTGCGCAACGACCTTGGCGTGAATAACGTGGCCGATTTGATTGCGCTGGCCAAATCCAGGCCCGGCAAGCTCAGCATGGCGTCTCCCGGCAACGGCACCACCGGGCACCTGGGGGGCGAGCTGTTCAAAAGCATGACCGGCACTTTCATGACCCACGTGCCTTACCGCGGCAGCCCGCAGGCGATTCAGGACCTGATGGGCGGCCAGGTCGACCTGATGTTCGACAACCTGTCGTCCATCGCGCCGCACATCAAGAGCGGCCGCGTCAAGGCGCTGGGCGTCTCAGGCCGGGCACGCAGCGTGCAGTTGCCCGACGTGCCCACCATCGGGGAGTCCGTTAAAGGCTATGAAACGACGGCCTGGGGCGGCATCGTGGCGCCGGCCGGTACACCGCGGGACATCGTGATGCGGCTCAACAGCGAAATCAACAAGGTGCTGGGGAATGCCACCGTCAATGAACGCTATGCCGCCATTTCCTTCGAAACCACCATGGGCCCACCCGACCGCCTGTTTGACCGCGCCATGCGGGAGACGCGGATGTGGGCGGATGTCGTCAAGCGCGCCGGCGTCCACCTGGATTGAGCGCGCATGTTCGATGTCATCGTTGAAGGCGGCGAGGTGATTGATGGAACTGGCGCGCCCCGCCTGCGTGCCGACGTGGGTGTATTCCAGGGCAAGATTGCTGCCATCGGCGACCTGGCATCTGCACCGGCAACAGAGCGCGTCAGTGCGCTTGGGCGCATCGTGGCGCCGGGCTTTATTGATACACACACCCATGACGACCGCTTGCTGCTGATGCCCACGGCGGGCCCGCACCCCAAGCTGTCGCAGGGCGTCACGACAGTCATAGCGGGCAATTGCGGCGTCAGCCTGGCCCCGCTGGAAACCGCCAACCCGCCAGCGCCGCTGGACATTCTGGGAACCGACGGCTGGGTCTACCGAAGTTTTGCGGCCTACCTGGATGCACTGGCCCAGTCCAGCCTGGCCGTTAACGTGGCTTGCCTTGTTGGCCATTCCACGCTGCGGGTCAAGCACGTGGCAGACCTTGAAAGGGCCGCAACGCCTGAAGAGGCTGCTGCCATGGCGGCAGAACTCACGGCCGCACTAGACGCTGGGGCCATTGGTTTGTCGACGGGTTTGTACTATCCGCCCGCAAAAGCCGCGACGGCCGAAGAGGTGATTGCCGTAGGCGCACAGCTCAAGGCGGCTGGAGGCATCGTGGCCATGCACATTCGCGACGAAGGCGACGCCATTGACGAGGCGCTGCGCGAGGCCCTGCACATTGGCCGCGAGCTGGGCGTGGGCACCGTGATTTCCCATCACAAGCTGGTTGGCACGGCCAACCACGGCCGGTCTGTAGAGACATTGGCCCTGCTGGAGCAGGCCGCGCAAGGGCAGCCGGTGTGTTTCGACTGCTACCCATACAACGCCTCGTCCACGATGCTGCTGCCGTCCCGCGTGAAGCAGTCCAGCGATGTGCTGGTGACCTGGTCGCAACCCGAGCCGGGTGTGGCCGGCCGTTCGCTGAAAGAGCTGGCGCGCGAACGCAACCAGACCGAAGAAGACGTGGCCCGTGCCTTGCAGCCGGCGGGGGCCATTTACTTCGCCATGAGTGAAGACGATGTCAGCCGCATCCTGAGCCACCCGATGGCCATGGTCGGCTCCGACGGCCTGGCGCATGACGTGCGGCCGCACCCGCGCCTGTGGGGCACTTTCCCCCGCGTGCTGGGGCATTACGTGCGCGAGAGAAAGCTCTTTTC
The DNA here is from genome assembly GCF_056405475.1 of Polaromonas sp. P1_G4. Lineage (NCBI taxonomy): Bacteria > Pseudomonadati > Pseudomonadota > Betaproteobacteria > Burkholderiales > Comamonadaceae > Polaromonas > Polaromonas sp. P1_G4. Next base: position 3,272 of record NZ_JBFUCA010000277.1, on the reverse strand, counting down.
GCTCGAGACAGCCATCTACAAGATGACCGGCCTCAGCGCCCGGCGCTTTGGCCTTACAGGCCGGGGAACGCTGGCGCCGGGCCATCACGCCGATATCGTCATCTTTGACCCGGACCGCGTGAACGCCAACGCGAGCTATGGGCATCCGACCGAGGTCAGCTCAGGTATTGATGCCGTTTTTGTTAACGGCCAGCTCGCTTGCCGCGATGGCAACACCGTATGCGCAGGTGCGGGCCAGGTGCTGCGCGGGCAGGGCGACGTGCCCTGATTGCGAGGGCTACTTCGCCAGCAGTTTGGTAATCACGCGCCAACGCTGGCTCCGCCGGCTTGATGGACAGCCGGTTGCCCTTGCGCAGGATGATCAGGTCTTCCAGATTTTTGTGGCTCTGTAGCAAAAGCTACAGAACGCTTTTCCCGGCGCGGCTATCTTCGCGTTCGTGCCCGCATTGCGGCATGTCACGAAGAAGGAAAAACCCATCATGTCCAAGGAAATCTACTGGCTGGCATTGACCCTGGCCGCTGCGGCGTTGTTCGCCTTGCCTTATGTCCTCAATCGCATCGCCGTGCGCGGGCTGGGCGGTACGCTGGCCAACCCGACCGCCACAGAAAAACCCCTTGCCGAATGGGCCCAGCGCGCACAGCGGGCCCAGGCCAATGCCACCGAAAACCTGGTGATTTTTGCGCCGGCCGTGCTGGCCGTGCAGGCCAGCGGCCGAGYCGATTCGGTGACGGCCATCGCCTGCGCCGTCTACTTTTTTGCGCGGCTCATTCACTACGTCGTTTACACGCTTGGTGTTCCCGGCGCACGCACCCTTGCCTGGGCAGCGGGCTGGGCGGCCACACTGGTGTTGATCGGGCGCCCGCTGGGGGTGCTGTGAGCCGGCCCTTCGCACTCATCGCGGGAAGCGGTGGCGTGCTCGGCGAATCGCTCGCGCTGCAGTTCAGCGGGGCGGGGTACGAAGTGGCGGGCCTGCGGCGCGCAGATTGCGATCTGGCGGATGGTGACGCAGTGGCGCAAGCCGTCGCGGCCCTGGTTGAGCGCCACGGACACATCGACACGCTGCTGTACAACGCGGGTCATCTGGCAGTGGCTCCTTTTCTTGAACTGGAGGCGAGTGCGCTGCGCGAGTGCCTTGAAGCCGGCCCTGTCGGGGCGGCGCACTGCGCCCGGGCCGTGCTGCCGGGCATGCTGGCCGTGGGGCGCGGCAACCTGCTCTTCACCGGCGCCACGGCTTCGCTGCGCGGTTCGGCCCGCTTCGCGGCCATGGCCGCGGGCAAATTTGCCCTTCGTGGGCTCGTGCAGTCACTGACAAGAGAGTTCCAGCCGCAGGGCATCCACGTGGCCCACGTCGTGCTGGACGGCATGCTTCGCGGCTCTGCTGCCGCATCCCGCTACGCGGCAGCAGAAGCCCCGGTGATGGCGCCCGACGGCGTGGCTGCCAATTTCCTGTGGCTGGCGCAACAGGCGTGCACCGCATGGACGCAGGAGCTGGACCTGCGAACCGCGTCGGAGAAGTTCTGATGGAGCTGATGCACGTGAACGCCGACCGCACGGAGCCCGTCCTCCTACGGGCCGGGTCGCTGCCGTGGCTGCCGTCGCCGCAACCCGGGGTCGAGCGGCGCATGCTCGAGCGTACCGGTGCAGAGGTGGCTTTGGCAACGTCACTCGTGCGTTATGCGGCTGGTAGCCGGTTTGACGCGCATTCGCATGCGCTGGGCGAAGAGTTTTTTGTGCTTTGCGGCGTATTTTCCGACGAGCACGGCTCGTACGGCCCCGGTACCTATGTGCGCAACCCGCCGGGCTCCAGCCACAGGCCCTTCAGCGACGAGGGCTGTACCATTTTCGTCAAGCTGCGGCAGATGGACCCGCTTGAACAGCGCCGCGTCGTCATCCGTGCAGCAGACAGGCCCTGGGTGGATGCCGGAATCGCCCGGCATCGGCGTGCATTGCTGTACGAGGGCCCCAGGGAAACCGCATTCCTCGAACGGCTGGAACCGGGGTGTACCATGGCCGCGCAGTACGCGCATGGCGGTCAGGAAATGCTTGTCGTCGAGGGCTCGGTCCGTGTCGAAGCCGGCGACGATACGAACGCACGCGCTGCGGGTGCGCAGGACCTCGGCGCGGTGTGCTGGCTGCGAAATCCACTCACCAGGCAGCCCGCCCTGGCCAGTTCTGAAGGTGCCCTGTTATGGATCAAGCGTGGCCACGTGGCACCGATGGTTTGACGGTGCGGCAGGTTGCCGCGAATGGAGCAATATGCAGGTCTTACGTGAACTTGCCCTTTTCGAGCCTTTCAGCCGCCTGAGTGCCGACGGCCGTAACCTGTTAACCCAGGGTGCGGTTCCAATGAGTGCACTGGCGGGAACAGGCATCATTCACAAGGGTCAGCCTGCCTCCGGCGCCTATGTCGTGCTGTCGGGCCGGCTGCGCGTGTACACCATCACGCCTGCGGGCACCGAGGCGACGCTGTATCTGGTGGAGCCCGGCGAGACCTGCGTGCTCTCGCTCAACTGCCTGTTCAACGATCTTCTTTATCCCGCCTGGGTTCAGGCCGACAAGGCGACGCGTGTCGCCGTCATCCCCGGTCCGTTGTACCGGCAGCTCTTCAAGCAGGAAGCGTGCATCCAGGACCTGACGCTGCATGCGCTCTCGACGCTTGTTTTCAGGTTGATGGCAGAACTCGATGCCGTTCATTCCTTCAACCACCGGCAACGCCTTGTGCATTTTGTGTTGCTGCACGCCTCGTCCGACGGGGTACTGAAAACGACGCAGCAGCAGCTGGCAGGGCATCTGGGTACGTCGCGTGAAGTGGTGGCGCGGCTGATGCAGGGGCTGGTGGCCGAAGGTTTCCTGAAAAGCCAGCGCGGCCAGATCATCATCAAGGACCTCTTCGGGTTGCGCCGCCTGCAAAGCCTGCCGCAGTCCGGCGCCTGACAGGTTTCTCACTTTTTGCTGGTGATGGCTTTCCAGTGCTGCGGCTCGACGGGCGTGATGGAAAGGCGGTTGCCCTTGCGCAGCACCTGCAGGTCTGCCAGTTCTGGCCGTGCACGCAGGACGGGCAGGGTGATGTTGGGTATCTTGCGCAATACCTGCACATTCACCAGCATCCATCGCGGTTCTTCAGGTTTTGACTTGGGGTCGTAGTAGGGCGACTTCGCATCAAACTGCGTAGGGTCAGGGTAGGCCGTAGATGCCACCCGGCCGATGCCGACAATGCCCGGCTCGGCGCAGCTTGAGTGGTAGAACAGCACGCCATCGCCGACTTGCATTC
>NZ_JBFUCA010000276.1:0-5624 GCF_056405475.1 Polaromonas sp. P1_G4 | reverse complement strand
CTCGAAGGCCTCGCGCCCGACGGTGGCCTCTACTTGCCCGAGCAATATCCGCAGGTGGATGCTGCCACGCTGCAGAAGTGGCGCGGCCTGTCTTACGCCGAGCTCGCGTTCGAAGTCCTCTCGCTTTATGTCGACGATATTCCAGCCGTCGACCTCAAAGCCATCTGCAACAAGACCTACACCGAAGAGGTGTTCGGCACCCAGGCCATCGTCCCGCTGAAAAAGCTTGAAGACGGCCTCTACCTCGAAGCCCTGTCCAACGGCCCCACGCTGGCCTTCAAGGACATGGCCATGCAGCTGCTGGGCAACCTGTTCGAATACGAACTGGCACGCCGCGGCGAAGAGCTCAACATCCTGGGCGCCACCAGCGGCGACACCGGCAGCGCAGCCGAATACGCCATGCGCGGCAAAAAGGGCGTTCGCGTCTTCATGACCTCGCCGAACGGCCGCATGAGCCCCTTCCAGCAGGCGCAGATGTTCAGCCTGCAGGATGAGAACATTCACAACATCGCCGTTGACGGCGTGTTCGACGACTGCCAGGACATCGTCAAGGCCGTCTCCAACGACCTGGCCTTCAAGCGCCGGTACAAGATCGGCACGGTCAACTCGATTAACTGGGCGCGGCTGATGGCACAGGTCGTGTATTACTTCGCCGGTTATTTCCAGGCCACGAGCAACAACACCGAGACGGTCAACTTCACTGTGCCCTCCGGCAACTTCGGCAATGTCTGCGCAGGCCATGTCGCCCGCATGATGGGCCTGCCCATCGCCAAGCTGGTCGTCGCAACCAACGAGAACGACGTGCTCGACGAGTTCTTCCGCACCGGTGTGTACCGCGTGCGCRGCASCGCCGAYACSCAYGAAACCTCCAGCCCSTCCATGGACATYTCCAAGGCCTCSAACTTCGAGCGCTTTGTGTTTGACCTGCTGGGCCGCGACGGTAGCAAGACCAGAGCCTTGTTTCGTGACCAGCTCGGCAGCCAGGGCTACTTTGACCTGAGCGCTGAGGCCGCCTTCAAGTCGGCCGCGCAGCGCTACGGTTTTGTGAGCGGCAAGAGCACCCATGCCGACCGGCTGGCCACCATCCGCGACACCTACAAGCGCTTTGGCACCATGATCGACACCCACACCGCCGACGGCGTGAAGGTGGCGCGCGAGCAGCTCCAGCCCGGTGTGCCCATGATCGTGCTGGAAACCGCCTTGCCCATCAAGTTCGCGGCCACCATTGAAGAGGCCCTGGGCCAATTGCCCACGCGGCCTGCGAAGTTTGAAGGCATTGAGGCCCTGCCCAAACGCGTCGTGGTGCTGCCGGCCGATGCAGCCGTGATCAAACGCTACATTGTCGAAAATGTACATTAAATCGGGCTGTAGCCCTTATCTGACTTGCGCAAGCAGCTATATTTTTAATAGCAACCTGGGCGTCTTCCGGCCTTTCTTTCTGTGAGAGCGACATCATGAACGTGGTCGGATTTGCCGGGTATTCCGGTTCGGGCAAGACGACACTGGTCGAAAAGCTGATCCCGGCACTGAAGGCCAGAGGCCTGCGTGTTTCAGTGGTCAAGCATGCGCACCACAAGTTCGACATAGACCATCCCGGCAAAGACACTTTCCGGCATCGCCAGGCCGGTGCCTTTGAAGTGGTGGTGGCCTCGCCAAACCGGCTTGCGCTGATGCGCGAATTTGAAAAGCCGTCCGAGCTCACCGTTCACCAGCTGATCGCCGAGCTGTACGGCGGCGTGGACTGGGTGCTGGTGGAGGGCTTCAAGAGCAGCGACCTGCTCAAGATCGAAGTCTGGCGTGCGCCTTCGGCCGACTATGCCGGCAAGCCCCCGCTCTACCCGGACGACGACTTCATCGTCGCCGTCGCCACGGATGCCCCCGGCAAGCTGCCCCAAGCAACCTTGCGCCCGGTGCTGGATTTGGACGATGCCGACGCCGTGGCAGAGTACCTGGTCAACAATCAGGAACGCTTCGCCTATTCGTTTGAAGACCGTTTCGGTTAAACGTTCGCCAAAGCAGGCTTTTTTCGTTCCGTTCAGGTTTTTGTTCCGGACACCCCGACCATGAGTTCTGTTTCCCCCACGCCCGCCGGCCTGGCGCCTGCGCCCCAGCCCGGCCGGGCCCCCTTGAAGCCGCTGGACCAGGCGCTGGCCGAGTTGCTGGACCGCGCGGCTTTGCTGCCCGGCGCCGAGACGGTTTCCACCTTCGATGCCGACGGCCGGGTGCTGGGCCAGGATCTGGTGTCCAGCCTTGATGTGCCGGCACACGACAACAGTTCCATGGACGGCTATGCGGTGCGTGTTGCCGACTGGTCAGCCGATGCGGTGCTGCAGGTCAACCAGCGTATTCCGGCCGGCAGCAGCGGCCACATGCTGGAGCCGGCCTCTGCGGCACGCATCTTCACCGGCGCGCCCATTCCGCCAGGCGCCGATGCAGTGGTGATGCAGGAAGACTGCGATGTGGTTGACGCCGGCGTTCGCATCAAGGTACAACCCCAGTCCGGTCAATGGATTCGCCGTCGTGGTGAAGACGTGACCTCGGGCACCGTGGTGCTGCACCGTGGCGAGCGCCTGACGCCGGCCTCGCTCGGCCTTGCCGCCAGCATCGGCTTCGACAGACTGCAGGTGGCGCCCCGCGTACGCGTCGCCCTGTTTTCCACCGGCGACGAACTTGTCATGCCCGGCGAGGTTGCGCCTGCCGACATGAAGCCTGGCGCCATCTACAACTCCAACCGCTTCTTTTTGCGTGCGCTGTTGCTGCGCCTGGGCTGTACGGTCACCGACCTGGGTATCGTGCCCGACCGCCTGGACGCCACCATCGCCGCGCTCAAGGGCGCCAGCGAGCAGCACGACCTGATCCTCACCAGCGGTGGCGTGTCGGTGGGCGAAGAAGACCACATCAAGCCCGCCGTGCAGGCGCTGGGCGAACTGGCGCTCTGGCAGATCGCCATGAAGCCGGGCAAGCCCTTCGCCTACGGCAAGATTGCAGGCTCTCACTTCATCGGCCTGCCTGGCAACCCGGTGTCCAGTTTTGTGACCTTCCTGGTCCTGGTGCGGCCCTTCCTGCTCAAGTTGCAAGGGGCTGTGCAAACCGCCGTCAGCCCGATTGCGGCGCCGGCCCATTTCAATTGGCCCAAAGCCGACAAGCGCCGCGAATTCCTGCGCGTCAAGCGCAACGCGTCCGGCGGGCTGGAGCTGTTCAACAACCAGAGCTCGGGTGTGCTGACCTCGGCGGTCTGGGGCGACGGTGTGATCGACAACCCCGCCGGCCAGGCCATTGCGCATGGCGACACGGTGCAGTTCATTCCATTTTCGGCGCTGATGTCGTAGAGGCACTGCGGTAAGGCCCCCCATGAAAATCATCGTCAAATACTTTGCCTCGATTCGCGAAGCTATCGGGCAGGGCAGCGAGGTGCGCGACACCTCTGCCACCACGCTGGCCGCCCTGCGCGACGAACTGCTGGCGGCCACGCCCGCGCATGCTGCGGCGCTTGCGCGCGGCAAATCGGTGCGCATGGCGCTCAACCAGGTCATGAGCGATGAGTCGGCTGTACTCAGCGAGGGCTGCGAAGTCGCCTTCTTCCCCCCCGTCACCGGCGGCTGATCCACTCACTCGCGGCGGCTCAGGCCACCTGAGCATCCAGCTTCACAAGCTGGTCCACCAACGCCGCAGATGCGCGCGTCATCGGGCTGCGCAACTCGTCACGCAGCAAATTTTGTCGCGCCAGCAATGCCTTGAGCGGGCCCGGATTGGGTTCTGCAAACAGGGCTTCAATCAGCGGCGGCAGCGGTTTCCACAAAGCCTCGGCCCCGGCCACGTCGCCCGCTCGAAGGCGCTGAACAATTTCCGCAAATCGCGACGTATGCAAATGCGCCGCTGCCGCGATAGCGCCCCGGCCGCCTGCTGCCACAGTCGTGAAGATGTTTGCATCCTCACCGGCCAGCACCTGCAATTGCCCATCGGCGATCAGTGCCCGCGTTTTCGCCGTGTCACCCCCGCAATCCTTGACGGCCTGTATGCGCGGGTGCGCCGCCAGCGCCCGGATGGTCTCAAGCGCCATCTGGCTGCCCGTGCGGTAGGGAATGTCGTAAAGCACCACCGGCACCGCGCTGGCATCGGCCAGGGTGGTAAACCACTCGACCAGGCCCGCCTGCGAGGGCCGGATATAGCTGGGCGCCGGCAGCAAGATGCCCGCGAGGTTCAGTGGGCTCAAAGCACGAACGCGCGCAGCCGTTTTACCCAGGTGGTAGCCAGACAAACCCATGATCACCGGCAGGTCAGGGGCTTCGGCCATCACGGTTTGCAGCACATCAAGTTGCTCTTCATCGCTGAGCGCGGCAGCTTCACCCGTAGAGCCGCATACCACCAGCCCGGCGATGCCGCTGGCCTGGTAGTGCGCTACCAGGCGTTTCAAGGCACCGTAGTCGACCTTGTCCTGGTCAAACGGGGTAACGAGCGGGATCCAGAGTCCCGAGAAATCGTGAGTTGCCTGAGTGGCTTGATTTGCCTGATCGGCATTGAGCGCTKTTTGCATGAAGACACATCCCAAAAAACTGACCGGCTAAAAAGGCCGTCATCAGAACAAGTGAAGGTGTCCGCAAAAGACTCTGGAAAAGTAACCGGCGGTTCCATCGCTCATTCGACGACGGAACCGCAGCCCCGGTCAAATGAGCAACGGTTTTTTCGATTTGCTGGCGCACGCCTCAAACCCGCGGGCGCTGTCGGGCGTCCGGTTGGCAAGAAGGTGAATGTGGCCAGTCATGCTGCCATATTACTTGAGGGGCCGGGCTGTGGCACTGTTTCGGCATTGAATATGCACCGGCCTGCGTGGCCCAGTGGCAAAATTGCCACTATGGCCCAGTCTTCCCCCCGCGTCCTGATCACCACCGATGACTTCAACCTCGCCGATGAAGTTGCCGCGCTGCGCTCAAACGACAAGCGCGTCGGCGCCGTCTGCACCTTCACCGGCACGGTTCGGGACCGCAATGACGGCCTGAGCGTCAGCAGCATGGAACTGGAGCATTACCCGGGCATGACCGAAAAAGCCATCGAGGCCATGATCGATGAGGCGATGTCGCGTTTTGATATTTTTGGCGCCCGCGTCATCCACCGCGTCGGCCTGCTGCAGCCGCTGGACCAGGTGGTGATGGTGGCCGTAGTGTCAGCCCATCGCGGCGAAAGCTTCAAGGCCTGCGAATTCCTGATGGACTACCTGAAAACCCAGGCGCCGTTCTGGAAGAAAGAAGAAACGCCGGAAGGCGCCCGCTGGGTGGATGCCCGGGTCAGCGACGACGCGGCGCTGGCGAAATGGGGCATCAGCGCCAGCAACGCCTGAGGCCGGCGTGGGCTTGACGCACATCAAACGCGGCCCAATGGCTTGCCGTGCTTGCGGCTGAATGACTTGAAAAGGCGCGCAAAAGCCCCAAACTCGGCAATAACCGCTCCTTCGTGAGCCCCGAGCCCCTTTGCGGAGTCAAATTCAATGCGACAAGACAAATTAACCACCAAATTCCAGGAAGCCCTGAGCGATGCGCAGTCCCTCGCGCTGGGCAACGACAACGGCTATATCGAGCCGGTTCACCTGCTGGCCGCCATGCTCCGCCAGGAAGACGGCCCGCGTGCCC
>NZ_JBFUCA010000275.1:0-5627 GCF_056405475.1 Polaromonas sp. P1_G4 | reverse complement strand
CTCAAGAGCAGCAAGGCTTTTCGCTGGACGGTCGGTGTCGGCGTGGGGGCCATCGCGGCGCTCGGCCTGGTGCTGATGTTCCTGCTGACGCAGGCCACCGGCAATCGCGAGCTGTACGAGCGCAATTACGCACTGCTCTTCGTGCTCAACGTGGCCGTTGCCGGCTTGCTGCTGCTGGTCATCGGATGGATCGTGGCGCGCCTTGCCCTGCGGCTGTACCGCGGCCGCTTCGGCAGCCGGCTGCTGGTCAAGCTGGCCGCCATCTTTGCGCTGGTCGGCCTCATGCCGGGGCTGATGATTTATGTGGTGTCCTACCAGTTTGTGTCGCGGTCCATTGAAAGCTGGTTTGATGTGGAAGTGGAGGGGGCGCTGGCGGCCGGGTTGAACCTGGGCCGGGCCACGCTGGACACCCTGGCCGCCGACCTTGGCAACAAGACACGGCAGGCCGCCACCCAGATTGCCGAGACGCCGGACGCCATGGCTGGCCTCGCACTTGAACGCCTGCGCGACCAGCTCCAGGCCAGCGATGTGGTGCTCTGGAGCCCCTCGGGCCAGGTGATAGCCAGCGCAGGTGAGTCGAGATTTCTGCTGAAACCCGAACGCCCCTCAGTACAGCAACTGCGCACGGCACGCACGCAGCGCGTCGTCACGCAGATTGAAGGCCTCGATGAGGTGGTGTCTGCCGGCAACGGCGAGCTGGCCGCAGGTGGGGCTGCCGGTACCGCGCCGGGGGCCGTTGCGCGGGTCAAGGCGATTGCCGTGGTGAACAACCCCAATGTGAACGTGCTGGGCGACGCGCGGTTTTTGCAGGTGACCCAGCTGCTGCCTGAGGGCCTGGTGGCCAATGCTGTCGCCGTCCAGGAAGCTAACCGCGAATACCAGGAGCGCGCGCTGGCACGCGGCGGCCTGCGCAAGATGTATATAGGCACACTCACGCTCAGCTTGTTCCTGGCCGTATTCGGTGCGGTACTGCTGGCCGTGGTGCTGGGCAACCAGCTGGCCAAGCCGCTGCTGGTGCTGGCGGAGGGCGTGCGCCAGGTGGCCCAGGGCGACTTGACACCCAAGGCCGCCCTGCAGGGCAAGGACGAGCTGGGCGGGCTCACGCGTTCTTTTGCCGACATGACACAGCAGCTGGCCGATGCCCGCTCGGCAGTGCAGCAAAGCATGAGCCAGGTTGATGCCGCGCGCGCCAACCTGCAGACCATTCTGGACAACCTCACCGCCGGCGTGATCGTGCTGGATGTGCATGGCCGCATCCAGTCCAGCAACCCTGGGGCTACCCGCATCCTGCGTGCGCCGCTGGCGGCGTACCACGGAAAATCGCTGGGCGAAGTGCCAGGCTTGGGCCTGTTTGCCAAAGATGTGCTGGCCCAGTTCACCGATTACCTCAGCGATGGTGCGCCGCACGGGCTTGAGCATTGGCAGCAGTCTTTTGAGCTCAACGCGGCCGTGCCCGGTRCGCCCGACAACGCCATCACGCTGATCGCCCGTGGCGCCAAGATGCCGGGCACCGAAGAGTTTTTGCTGGTGTTTGACGATGTTTCCGAAATGGTGTCGGCCCAACGCGCGCAGGCGTGGGGCGAGGTGGCGCGCCGCCTGGCCCACGAGATCAAGAACCCGCTCACGCCCATCCAGCTGTCGGCTGAGCGCCTCGAAATGAAGCTCACCGGCAAGGTCGGCGAACCTGAGCAACTGCTGCTCACCAAATCCGTCAAGACCATCGTTGACCAGGTCGACGCAATGAAGCGGCTGGTGAATGAGTTCCGCGACTACGCCCGCCTGCCGGCGGCCGAGCTCAAGCCTGTTGACCTCAATGCATTGATCAACGACGTGATGCAGCTCTACCTCAGCGACGGTCACAGTGAGCTGCGCAGCGGCAGTGCCGCGGTTCCGGTCGTCACAGAGCTGGACCCCAAGGCCCCGAAAATCCAGGGCGACGACCAGCAGCTGCGCCAGGTCATCCACAACCTGTTGCAGAATGCCCAGGATGCGCAGGAAGGCAAGGAGGACGGACGGGTTACGCTCAAGACCGAATACTCTGAAACGTCCAGGCGTGTGCGTCTGACGGTGCGCGACAACGGAACGGGCTTCCCCGAACATATCCTCAAACGCGCGTTCGAGCCCTACGTCACGACCAAGGTAAAGGGCACGGGTCTGGGGCTCGCGGTCGTCAAAAAAATTGCAGATGAACACGGAGCCCGCATCGATATTTCAAACCGCGTGGCAGACGGTTTGGTGCAAGGGGCACAAGTGTCGTTATCATTTGCAGTTGTGGCTTAACAACACATTCAGTAACACTTCGATATCCGCACGGCATTCGCAATAACAGGCAGGCAGCAATTCAATCATGGCAAATATTCTGGTGGTCGACGACGAGCTGGGCATACGCGACCTTCTCTCAGAAATTCTTAATGACGAAGGGCATCAGGTCGAGCTCGCCGAGAACGCCGCTCAGGCCCGTGCCGCCCGCGGACGTTCCAGGCCCGACCTGGTGCTGCTGGACATCTGGATGCCCGACACTGACGGCGTGACGCTGCTCAAGGAGTGGTCTTCCAGTGGCTTGCTGACCATGCCCGTCATCATGATGAGCGGCCACGCCACGATCGATACGGCAGTCGAGGCTACCAAGATCGGCGCCATGGCGTTTCTTGAGAAACCCATCACGCTGCAAAAACTCCTGAAGGCGGTGGAGCAGGGCCTCACCAAGGCAGCTCCCCGCAAACCCGCCGTAATGAACAGCAGCCCCGCGGCACACGCAGCCGACCTCACGGTAGAAGCCGTGATGACCGGCGGGACCTTGCCGACACCTGTTGACCTGGGACCGCAGGCCACGCAGAGTTTTCTGCTGGAAAAACCATTGCGCGACGCGCGTGACGAATTTGAAAAAGCCTATTTCGAATTTCATTTAGCCAAGGAAGGCGGCTCCATGACCCGTGTGGCGGAGAAAACCGGTCTTGAGCGTACCCACCTCTACCGAAAGCTCAAGCAACTCGGCGTGGATCTGACCCGCGGCAAACGCGGCGTCTGACCTTGAAGACCCAGGGGGCCGGACACCCCTTTCGGGTGATATATAATCTGAGGCTCAGGCCCGGTAGCTCAGTCGGTAGAGCAGAGGATTGAAAATCCTTGTGTCGGTGGTTCGATTCCGCCCCAGGCCACCAGATGCGCAAGCCCTTGATTCCTAACGGATTCAAGGGCTTTTTCAATTCTGGGGCGTCGCTATCCTCCTGGTAGGGCCGCCCTTGTCAGATTTCGATGGAATTCAATATCCTTCGGGTGGCCCATCGATCATGTCCACCCTCCATCGACAACCAAATCCTGCGCCGTCATCATCTCGCTGTCGTCGGAAGCCAGGAACAGCGCCGCCTTCGCAATGTGTTCAGGCATCAAATCCCCCGGCAGGCATTGCGCACGGGCCAGGTCTGCCTTGGACTCGGGTGTGACCCACAGCCGCAACTGTTTTTCCGTCATGGTCCAACCCGGCACCAGGGTGTTCACTCGAATGCGGAAGGGTCCGAAGTCTCGCGCCAGGCTCCTGGTGAGCCCTTGCACGGCTGCCTTGCAGGTGGTGTAAACCGGCATGCCGCCTTGCTTGAGCATCCAGCTGACCGAGCCGAAGTTGACGATGGAGCCGCCGCCCAGCGCTTTCATGTCTGGCGCGACTTCCTGCGCCGCGAAGAACTGGTGCTTGAGGTTCACGGCGACGCCCGCGTCCCAGTATTGCGGTGTCGTGTCCTCGATCAGGTGTCGCTCGTCGTTGGCCGCGTTGTTCAGCAACACCCGGATCGGCCCGATCTGGGTGCGAAGCGCTTTGATCGCCTGGCGCATTTCGTCAGTGTCGGTGACGTCGCTGCGCATGAAATGCACGCGCTTGCCGAGCTCCTTCGCCACACTTGCCTGAAGGGCGAGCGCGTTGTCCACGTCGATGTCGATGAACCCGACCTTCGCATCTTGCGCTGCGAACTGCCGCACCAGGGTGGCACCGATGCCGGTCGACCCCCCGGTGATGAGGACGGACCGGTCTTTCAGGCTGGGATAGTGGGTTTGCATGTTCATGTGAATCGTCTCCTAAATTGCGATGTGCAGCGGCGGGGGGTACGCGCGATGCTAGGCTCGGCTCGGGCCCGGCACCAATTCAATTTCCGGCGCGAGCGATAGCAATCTGCGCATCGTGCGCTCGTGGATGCACGCCTCAGGGGACGGGGTCAGTCCCCCACCCAACGCAGCTCGGAGGCGCGCAGATGGGCGAGCATGGCAGCCTGTGCGGCTATCGGATCGCGTGCATCCAGAGCGCTGAGAATAGCTTCATGTTCCTTCAGCGCAGCCTTCCAGGTGCGTGGGTTCTCGTATTTCGAAGACAGCTTGGCCGAGATCGGGCTGTGCCGTTCATCGAACAACTCGGCGATGATGCGGGCCATCACGGAATTACCACTCATCTGCGTAAGCGTCATGTGAAAGCGTCGATCAAGATCCAGCGGGGCGCGGTTGCGATCCGTTTCAGCCCTCATTCTCGTGACGATCGTCCTAAGCTGCTTGAGCTGCTCAGGGGTGCCGCGCGCGCAGGCAAGGATCACCACCGCGCTCTCCAGGGCGGAGCGCGTCTGCATCAGTTCCCTTGGGCTCTCGCCGAGTGCGGGTGTGGCCTTCCCGGAAGTGCGTTTGGGTTGCGGGCAGACGTAGACACCCGAGCCGCCACGGATCTCGACACTGCTCTGGACGTCCAGGGCGATCAATGCCTCGCGCAGCGAAGGGCGGGACACGCCCAGGAGCAATGCCAGCTCGCGCTCGGCCGGCAGACGGTCGCCGACCTGGAACGATCCTTTGGCGATCAGTTCCCTGATCTGATCGGCGATCTGCTGATACAGGCGACGGGGTTCGGCAGGCTTGGTAACTCTCATGGCGGGGAAGGTGTAACGAAAGGATCATACCGTCGGGCGGTGCCCCTGCGTGGCCATGGCCGGTAAGTTGTGGTGGAAAAACCTTGTCTGGTCAGACCAAAATTGGTACATTCAAAAAAATTGGCATGACCAAATTTATCAACCTTCAACGCTTCGACCTCGCTTCGATCCGGCTCGTGGTGCTTTGCGCCGAGTCGGGTTCATTGTCGGAAGCTGCGCGCCGCTGTCACTTGTCCCTGTCGGGCGCCAGCCACCGGCTGAAGGCTTTCGAGGATGCGGTGGGGGAGCCCGTCTTCCAGCGCCACCGCCGGGGGTTGCGCATCACCATCCGTGGGCGCCACGTGGTGTACTGCGGCATGCAGCTTCTGAACTGGGTCGACCGCCTGGCCGGGCCGGCCTTGTTTGATGGCGAGATGCCGGAACTAATTTTGAACGGAGTATCAGAGGCTGCGAAAGTACCGCTTCCGCTGCTGGGGGTCTCCCCAGGTTTTCCGAGATTCGAAAGTTGGCCGCCGAGAGTGGTCAGTCCAAATTAGCAGATATATAGTTACCCGTCTGACCGCTGCGCAGGGCCAATCATGCTGACGTGATCTGTGCAGGAACGCGGATTCCAGTTTATCGCCCACGGTGGCAAGTACGTCCTCGTTTCCATCGTCCGCGACAGCATTACTTTCTCCGATCCTGAGTTCCACAAGCGCGAAGCCACGTTACTTGGCGGCCGCAACGCGA
>NZ_JBFUCA010000274.1:0-5635 GCF_056405475.1 Polaromonas sp. P1_G4 | reverse complement strand
ATCAATCACCAGCCAAGCCCATCCATGATCGTTTGCGTCTGCCGCCGAATCTCCGACCGCGAAATTGCCCGCCATGCCCGAGCAGGCTTGGGCTTTGACGAGATCCAGTTCGAACTCGGCGTGGCCACCCAGTGCGGCCAGTGTGAAGGCTGCGCCCGCGACGTGGTGGCGCAGTGCAGCGCCAGCTGCCCGACGGCCAACATCAAGCTCGCCGCCCACACGCTGGAAGGCAGCCCATGGAACACCTTGCAACCTTCTCCCCAATACTGATTTCGGCCCTTCCTGTCAGCCTTGTGCTGGTGATAGGTTCCGCGTGGTGGATCTTCCGCCGCTAGTTTCCTGGTTGCCCTTTTGACCGAAACCGCGCCTCATGTGGCCATTCGCCCACCTATCTCCCTCTCGATGAACGCCACTTTCTCCACCGCACCACGCCCCGCCCCGCCGCGCCAGCCCCTCAGCCGCAATGCTGTTATCGCGCTCGTGGTAGTGGGCCTGCACGTGGGGTTCATCTGGGCGCTGCAAAGCGGCTTGTTGATGCGCGCCGCCGAAATCGTGATTCCTGCAGAAATCCTCACGCAATTCGTGGACCCGCCCGCCCCCAAGGTGGAGCCCGTCCCCCCTACCCCACCCACGCCGACCGTGCAGAAAAAAGCGGTTGCCAAGGCACCCGACAAACCCGCGCCCCAGCCGCTGGCCATCCCGGATCCGACACCTTCGCCCAATGCCCCGACAGGCGTTGTCACGCCGCCGCTGCCGCCCGCACCTGTGGCCGTGGCACCCGTTACGCCGCCCGCGCCACCGGCAGTACAGCTGCCGTCGAGCGATGCCGACTACCTGCAAAACCCCAAGCCCGCCTATCCGCCCATCAGCCGGCGCCTTGGCGAGCAGGGCAAAGTGATCGTGCGTGTGCTGATCGGCGCAGACGGCCAGGCGAAGAAAACCGAAATCCGCCAGTCAAGCGGTTTTGACCGGCTTGACCAGGCAGCGGTCACCACCGTCATGCGCTGGCGCTACGTGCCCGGCAAGCGTGGCGGCGTGGCCGAAGAGATGTGGTTCAACGTACCCATCAACTTCGTCCTGGAGTAATCTTTTTGAAACCCGTGGAGTATTGATTCATGAATTCCCAATTCGGCCTTGCCAACGTCTGGAGCCAGGGCGATATCGTTACCAAATCGGTGGCCGTGCTGCTACTGGTCATGTCGCTCGCGTCATGGATGGTCATCATCATCAAAACGCTGGACCTCATCAAGTACAAAAAGATCGCCCGCGCCTCTGAAGATTTCTGGCACAGCGAAGACTTTGCCGCAGGCCTGACCAAGCTGGGCGCCGACCCCACCAACCCGTTCCGCCAGCTCGCCCTGGAAGGCCGCGAAGCCACGCTGCACCATCGCAACACCAAGGCGCACCTGCACGACGCCCTGGACGTGAGCGACTGGGTCACGCGTACGCTGCGCAATGCCATCGACGAATTCACCGGCAAGCTGCAGTCCGGCCTGGCCATCCTGGCCTCGGTCGGCTCCACCGCCCCCCTCGTCGGCCTCTTCGGCACCGTGTGGGGCATCTACCATGCGCTGCTGTCCATCGGCGCGGCCGGCCAGGCAACCATCGACAAAGTGGCCGGCCCGATCGGCGAGTCGCTGATCATGACGGCGCTGGGCCTGGCAGTCGCCATCCCCGCCGTGCTTGGCTACAACGCACTGGTGCGTGGCAACAAGGGCGTGCTGCAAAAGCTCAGCCGCTTTGCGCATGACCTGCACGCCTACTTCGTGACCGGCGCCCGCGTGAGCGCCGGCGGCCAACAGGCCAATGTTGTGCCAATGAAAAAAGCCTGAAAGCCAACCCTCTATCCTGCTCTGCCCCACAGCCGCGGAGCTCCCTCATTCAGTGACCGAGAAGCACCATGGCCTTTGGAACCCAAGACGACAGCGATGAGGTGATGAACGAGATCAACATGACGCCCATGGTGGACATCATGCTGGTGCTGCTCATCATCTTCATCATCACGGTTCCCGTGATGAAGCATTCTGTCAACATCGACCTGCCGCGCGCCTCCAACGAAGCGCAAAACATCAAGCCGGAAACGATTCGCCTGAGCGTGGATGCGGAAGGCAGCTATTTCCTGAACGAGACCAAAATTTCAGACGAAGAACTGGTCACGCAGCTCAAGGCGTCGGCGGCACAAAACCCGCAGCCAGACCTGCATATCCGCGGCGACAAATCAGTGCGCTACGAGCGCGTAGCCCAAGCCATGGCAGCAGCCCAACAGGCCGGGCTGCGCAAGATCGGTTTCATCACTGAACCCAAGAACTAACCAGGGCCTGCAGGACTGATCAGGGTCCTGGACGCATGCCTGCTGGACAGGCACTCCAGGTTTTTCACACAGAAAGAAACAAAACCGCAGCCTGGATTCGCTTGACTTTCAAATGAGAATGGTTATCATTAACTTAACGAAACCCAAACAGGTTTAACCATCATGTCCATCGCAATGCCCGCCTCTCATACCCTGAGCCTTCCTGCCCGCGCCCCTGCGCACACAGAGACCGCTTCTGGCAGCCATTCGTCGGGCGCTTCCGCCGCTTGCGTCAACAGCACCGAAATCCTGCGCGGGCAAAAGGCCGTGGAAATCAACCACAACGGCTCGACTTACCGCCTTCAGGCCACTCGCCTGGGCAAACTGATTTTGACCAAGTAAGCCGCCTTCACGGTTTCATCACCCTCTTCATCAGCACAGTTTCATCGTGGGGCGATCCGGGGCTACCAAGCCTCCAAGGTCGTTTTTAGCCAGCCACAGACCCCTTCGGGGTTGTTTAGCCAGGCTTTTTTTCTTGATGTTGTTCTGCTCTCGCCAACAAAAAAGCCGACCCTCTGGTCGGCTTTTTTGTTCCCGCTGCGAAGCGGTTTACAGGCCGATGGCGGCAATACCAGCGCGCGCAATTTGCGCATCTTCGCTGGATTTCACGCCGCTCACACCCACAGCGCCAATGCACTGCCCTTCTTTCACGATGGGTACGCCGCCTTCGAGCATGCCGTGAATGTAGGGCGCCGACAGAAAGGACGTACGGCCGCCGTTGATGACGTCCTCGTAAACCTTGCTCTCACGGCGGCCCATGGCGGCCGTATTGGCCTTGGAAGGTGCAATGTGCGAGGAAATGGGCGGTGCACCGTCCAGGCGCTGCAGGTGCAGCAGGTGTCCGCCGTCGTCGACGATGGCGATGGTGACGGCCCAGTTGTTCTTGAGGGCTTCGGCCTCGGCGGCGGCGGCGATGGTTTTGACGTCGGCGAGTTCAAGCACTGCTTTTGATTTCATGGTCTTCAGGATTTCCGGAGTTTGTTGGCAAAGATACCGAGCATACGCAAATTTGGGGCCGCCCTTCGTCCGCATTGCCGCCAAATTAGCTTATAGAACCCTTACAAAAAGTAGGGAGTGAGGGCTGGAAAAACAGCAATGCACCCTAAAATAATCTTGCCGGCATTTGCTGGCGCCTCGGAGACGACTTTCATGACTGACAATGTTCAAACCCTCGACTACGGCGTTGCTTCCAGCGTCGAGCAACGCAACAAGGTCTTGCGCAACACCTATTGGCTGCTGGCCCTGAGCCTGCTGCCCACCGTGCTGGGCGCCTGGCTGGGCGTGGCGACGGGCATTACCCGCTCCCTGACGGGCGGATTGGGCCTGATCGTGTTCCTCGGCGGTGCCTTCGGCTTTATTTTCGCCATTGAAAAGACCAAGAACTCGGCCGCGGGCGTGCCCGTGTTGCTGGGCTTTACCTTTTTCATGGGCCTGATGCTCTCGCGCATGATCGACATGGTTCTGAATTTCAGCAACGGCGCATCGCTGGTCATGACGGCTTTTGCCGGAACGGCCGGCGTGATGTTCGTGATGGCCAGCCTGGCCACCGTCATCAAGCGTGACCTGAGCGGCATGAGCAAGTGGCTCTTCGCCGGTGCCCTGGTCATCCTGGTGGCAGCCGTCATCAATGTGTTTGTCGGCTCGACCATGCTGATGGCCGTCGTCAGCACGCTGGCGATTGCGGTTTTCAGTGCCTACCTGCTGTATGACCTGAAGCAGGTGATTGACGGCGGTGAAACCAACTACATCAGCGCCACCCTGGCCATTTACCTGGACCTGTTCAACATCTTCCAGAGCCTGCTGGCCCTGCTGGGCATCTTCGGCGGCGACCGGGACTGATCCGCTTCGCTACAGAACAAAAAAGGGCCTCAGGGCCCTTTTTTCATGCGCACCTCGTGTCATTCTCCGCAGGGTGAGCTTGGGGTTTCTCCAATTCAAGCCGGGGCCGCGGCCTGCAAGGCCTCGGGAGCTACACGCAGGGAGAGACCGTGGGGGCCGCCAAATCAAACACCGCAATGGACTCCACATGGGCCGTATGCGGGAACATGTTGACCACACCGGCCGCCGTGCAGCGGTATGCGCCGCTGTCCACCAGCACGCCCGCATCCCGCGCCAGGGTGGCCGGGTTGCAGCTTACATAGACAATGCGCTGCGGCGGCACCCAGCCGTTCAGGGCCAGGCTCTGCTGGTGCTCACCGTCGTCACAGGGGACGCCGCTGACGATCTGTTGGTGCAGCGCTGCCAAGGACTTGAAGAGCTCAAAAGCGCCTTCACGCGGAGGGTCCACCAGCCATTTGTCGGCCCGGCCGTCTTTCACCAGCATCGCCGGCGTCATTTCAAACAGGTTGCGCGCTACAAATTTTGTAGCTGCCAGCGCCCGTCGGACGCTGGATGCAGGCCTGTTCCTTTCAAAATTCTCGCGTGAACGGGCGACCAGGACTTCACTGCCTTCGATGCCCAGCACTTCACGGGCGCGTGTGGCCAGCGGCAAGGTGAAATTGCCCAGGCCGCAAAACCAGTCGATCACCCGCTCGTCCGGCTGCACCGCCAGCATCCGCAGTGCACGCGACACCAGCACCTGGTTGATGTGAGGGTTGACCTGCGTGAAATCGGTCGGTTTGAACGGCATGACCACATCGAACTCCGGCAGGCCGTAGCTCAGCTCCTGCACAGCGTCGTCCAGCAGCTTGACCGTCTCGAGGCCCCCCGGTTGCAGCCACCATTGCAGGCCGGGGTTCAACACAGCGAAAGCACGCAGGCGGTTCAAGTCACCGGTGCTCAAGGGTTCCATATGGCGCAGCACCATGGCCGTGACCTCGTCGCCACAGGCCAGCTCGATCTGCGGCAGGGTTTCCTTCGCATCCATGCTGCCGATCAGCTCGCGCAGCGGCACGAGCATGTCGCTCACGTGCCGGGGCACCACGTGGCATTCGGTCATATCGGCCACGTAGCCGCTTTTACGCTCGTGAAACCCCACCAGCACGGCGCCCTTTTTGCGGACATAGCGCACCGACAACCGCGCGCGATAGCGGTATCCCCAGGCCGGCCCTTCGATGGGCCGCAGCAGGTTGTCCGCCTTGACCTTGCCGATGTGCCAGAGATTGTCTTCCAGCACACGCTGCTTCACGGCCACCTGCGCCCCCACATGCAAATGCTGCATCTTGCAGCCGCCGCATGCGCCTGTATGCATGCCGAAATGCGGGCATGCCGGCCGCACACGCTGGGACGATTCACGGTGAATCGCCATCACCATGGCTTTTTCAAAGCTGCTTTTCTTGCGGTAGA
>NZ_JBFUCA010000273.1:0-5637 GCF_056405475.1 Polaromonas sp. P1_G4 | reverse complement strand
TTCTACAAGACCTTGTGAAGATCTTATGTCTTATATAAGACAAAAATAAAATTCAATAAAATCAATGATATTTATTAAAATTATCGTAATGCAAAATTCAATCTCTCATATTGAGAAATAATTTTGCACTGCAGCATTCGTTAATTCCACATTACGGAATCAATTTATTGAATGATGAAATGTGAAAGGCAGCTTGTATCGATGGCCAAGAGCGCACCTCGGCCCTGACTTTCCTCTCGAGGCCCTCAGACCCTCTGCGAGACTCAGCTAGCGCCACCAGTTCGGTGCAACACCCAATCGCCCAGCGTAATCACCGGTTTTCCGTGAATCCGTTCGGGAGCGATCTCATAGAGGAAACACACCAGTTCCCGCGCGCGCTCCGGTTGGCCAGGCCCGGATACCGGCTCAAGCTGCACCGCCACCTCGCGCTTGGTGTATTCACCGGTCTGCTGCGGCCAGACCTCCTCAATTTCATCCAGCACACGCTCCAGCTCGGGCGCCACGGCATACACCTCTCCCTGCACGGTGCCCGGGCCGGTTAGCGTCAGGCCAGGATAGCTGCCCAGGTGGTGCATCACGCCAGCCACGCTGGCACGCCCTATCCATCGAGGTGGCGGCTGCAAATGGTTGATGTCACGCTGCTCACCCTTGCGCAGGGTGCCGTAAACAAAAACATAACGGACAGGAGATTGAGGCATTGTTTGAGTGTCGTCGCCAGAGTCGTCATTGGATTGTGGGCTGTCCAGGCTGCGTGTAACCGGCAATGCCCCTCTGAAATTAAGGCATGATTTCAACCTCTGCCAGGCCGTTCCCGGCCGGTACAAACGCAGGCCCCCGCACTGGCCCGCACCACAGGAGCCTCCAGTTTAATGAACCGAATCGTGGCCTACGCCTGCCTGGCGCTCAGCATGTCGCTCGTTGGCAGCTACGTGGCGCTTTCCAAACCCCTCGTCATCGCCTTCCCCGTCTTTTTGCTGGCCTGGCTGCGCTTTGGCATCGGTGGCACCGCAATGCTGCATTGGCTGAAAAAACCGGCAGGCGAAGTCCCCATGAGCCGGCAAACCAGCCGACTGCTGTTCCTCGAATCCTTTCTGGGCAATTTCCTCTTTTCCATCTGCATGCTGTTCGGCGTGAGCATGACCAGCGCGGTTGCGGCCGGTGTGATCATGGCTTCCATTCCGGCAGCCGTTGCGCTGATGAGCTGGCTCTTCCTGCGGGAGCGCATCGGTGCGCGCGTATGGGGCGCTATAGCCTGCGCGGTGCTCGGCATTGGCCTTGTTTCGCTATCAAAAAATGAGCTGATTGCGCCCGTCAGCATTGGTCCGGAGGCCGATTTGGCACACAGAAATGCCTGGCTGGGCAATTTGCTGCTGGTGGGCGCGGTTTTATGCGAGGCGGCCTACGCCGTCATCGGCAAGAAGCTGACCGGCGTACTCAGCCCCAAACGCATCACCGCACTGATCAACCTCTGGGGCTTTGCCCTCGTCACCCCTTTCGGCCTCTGGATGGCTTGGGGATTTGACTTTGGCAAGGTGGCGCCCTCCGCGTGGCTGTTGCTGCTGTTTTATTCGCTCGCAGCCAGCGTATGGACGGTCTGGCTCTGGATGACCGGGCTCAGGACGATTCCGGCGAATCAGGCCGGCGTTTTCACCGTATTGCTGCCGGTCAGTGCCGCAGCGGTCGGCGTCATTGTTCTGGGAGAAAAGCTCAATGGCACCCAGATCGGCGCTTTTGCCATCGCGCTGACCGGCGTCGTGCTGGCTACTTTGCCCGGACGGGGTCCGGGAAAGCCTGTTCCGGTCGAGCCGCCGCACTGATTTCGCGGTCCAGCCGCTTTTGCCGGCGCATCACGGAAATGCTGTAGGCAATGATGCCCAACGACACCACCGTGATCAAAATCGTGGCCGCTGCGTAAATCGACGGGTTCACACCGCGGCGGGCGTAGCTGAAGATCACCTGCGGCAAGGTCGTCACGCCGGGCCCTGACAAGAATTCGGAGATCACCACGTCGTCAAACGACAGTGTGAAGGTGAGCAGCCAGGCCGACACCAGTGCCGGTGCAATGCTTGGCAAGGTCACCAGAAAAAACACCTGCACGGGCCGGCAGCCCAGGTCCATGGCGGCCTCTTCAAGGGTGCGGTCCATTTCACTGAGGCGTGACTGGATGACCACCGTGGCGTAGGCCATGCCGAGCAAGGTGTGCCCCGTCACGATGGTGATGAAACCCCGGTCCGGCCAGCCGATGGTGCGCTGCACCGCCACCATCAGCAGCAGCAAGGCCAGGCCGATGATGACCTCGGGCATGACCAGCGGCGCGTTGACCAACCCATAGAACAGCGTACGCCCGGTAAAGCGCAAATAGCGCACCAGTACAAAGGCAGCAAAGCTGCCGAGCACCACCGACAGCGTGCCGGTGATCAGCGCCACCTTGAGGGACAGAAAAAATCCTTCCACCAACCGCGAGTCCGACAGCAGCGCCTCATACCAGCGCGTTGAAAAGCCGGTGAAARCACCGTCTTGCCGGGTGCTGTTGAATGAAAAGACGATGAGGAAAATCAGCGGGATATAGAGGAAAAGGTACACCAGCCCCATCCAGATCCGGCCTATGTTGCCTTCTGCCAGGCGCAGGAAGGTTCTCATGGCTTCTTTCATCTCAGTGGCGTCCTTGCGCGTCACGGTCGCTGCTGGAGCGGTAATAAAAAGCCAGCGGCACCAGGATCAGGAGGATCATCACCACGGCCAGCGCGGATGCGCGCGGCCAGTTGTTGCTGCTGAACATCTCGTCCCACACCACGCGGCCGATCATGATGTTTTCAGCGCCCCCCAGCAGCGACGGAATCACGAACTCGCCGACGCTGGGGATGAAAACCAGCATCGAGCCGGCGATGATCCCGGACTTGCTGAGCGGAACAGTGATCAGCCAGAAAGCCTTCCAGGCGCTGGCGCCCAGATCGTGGGCAGCCTCCAGCAGACGAAAGTCCATCTTCACCAGGTTGGCGTAAAGCGGCAGGATCATGAAGGGGCAGTACACATAAGTCATACCCACCAGCATCGACACATCCGTGTAAAGCATCACCATCGGCTCCTGGATGATGCCCAGGGATAGCAGCAGGTTGTTGAGCACGCCCTGGTCGGCCAGGATGCCCTTCCACGCGTACACGCGCAGCAGGAAGGACGTCCAGAACGGCAGCATGACCAGCATCAGCAAGGCCGGCCGGATCGCTGGCCGCGACCGGGCAATGAAGTACGCAAACGGATAGCCAATCAGCAGGCACGACAGCGTCGTCAGTACCGCGTACTTCAGCGAAGTCTTGTACGCCTCCATGTAGATGGTGTTGCCGAAGCCGCCTGCGGTATCGGCCGCTTTGTCGATGAAGATGGACGCATAGTTGTTGTAGCGCAGCATGACGTGCCAGGACCCCTGCACCGTCTCGATCAGCGGCGCAAAGGGATCCACACCGTTGCCCATGTCCGTGACGCTGATCCGCAGCAGGATCAGGAAAGGCAACACAAAGAACAACAGCAGCCAGACATAGGGCACGCCGATCACGAAGCGTCGCCCCAGGTTGAGTTGAAGCCAGGAATGAATTTTCATCGCGGTAGTGAGATAGCTTGGCGTCGCAGCAGCAGCTTATTGAGTCAACACCACGGGCGCCGAATCGTCCCACCAGAAGAACACCGCGTCTTCCCAGGTGATCAGGGAGCTCTCGTGGCGCGTGGTGTTGGTCTCGGTGATCTTCACCCTGCGGCCGCCCGGCATTTCCACAATGAAAGTGTTGTAGCTGCCGAAATAAGCAATCTCCCGCACCTTGCCAGTGAACAGGTTGATGTTCACCTCAGGGCGGGTCTTGGCAATGTGAATCTTCTCCGGCCGCACCGCGATGGCCACCGACATGCCTAACGTTCCACTAATGCCGTGGCCCACATTCACCACGCCCTGCTCCGTCGTGACTTCACAGCGGTCCGCCTCGTCCAGCGTGAGCTCACCTTCAAACATATTGACGTTGCCGATAAAGTCGGCCACAAACCGGCAGTTGGGGTGCTCGTAGATTTCCTTGGGTGTGCCGACCTGCAGGACACGGCCGTGGCTCATGACGGCAATGCGGGATGCCATGGCCATGGCTTCTTCCTGGTCGTGCGTCACCATGACGCAGGTCACGCCCACGGATTCAAGAATGTTGACCAGTTCGAACTGGGTGCGTTCGCGCAGCTTCTTGTCGAGCGCGCCCAGCGGCTCATCGAGCAGCAGCAACTGGGGCCGCTTGGCCAGGCTGCGCGCCAGGGCCACACGCTGCTGCTGGCCGCCYGAGAGCTGGTGCGGCTTGCGTTTGGCAAAGGTCTCCAGCTGGACCAGCTTGAGCATCTCCTGCACACGCGCCTCGATCTCACCCTTGGGCATGCCTTCGCGCTTGAGTCCGAAGGCAATGTTGTCCCACACCGTCAGATGGGGAAAGAGCGCGTACGACTGGAACATCATGTTGATGGGCCGTTCGTAAGGCGGAAAAGAGGCGATGTCCACAYCGTCCAGGATCACCGAGCCTTCGGTCGGTTTTTCAAAACCCGCCAGCATGCGCAGCAAGGTCGACTTGCCGCAACCCGAGCTCCCGAGCAGCGCGAAGATTTCACCCTTGTGAATCGACAGGGACACATCGTCCACCGCCGCCACACCATCAAAGCGCTTGACCAGCTGCTCAGTCCGCAAAAATCCGTCACCGGCCGGGAGGGGTAGATTCATGAACAGGGGTTCTCACCAAGAAAAAAGCTGCGCACACAAAGCATTGCATGCACAGCCGGGTTCACACTGAAATCAGCGCTTGCCAGAGATCAGTAAAACGTCACTTGCCTTTTTTGAAGGCAGTGAACACGTTGCTCATGGATTCACGCGCTTCGTTGCTGAAGCTGGCCGGAGACACCATTTTCTTCAGGTTGTCCGCATCGGGGAATACCGCCTTGTCCTTGGCAATCTCGGGCTTGACGCTGGCCAGGCTGGCCTTGTTGGCGGTGGCGTAACCCAGCTCGTTGGTCAAGGACGCGGACACCTCGGGGCGCAGCGAATAATTGATGAAAGCCAGCGCGTTGTTCGGGTGCTTGGCATCCTTCGGAATGGCCAGCGTGTCAAAGAAGATCAGGCCGCCGGTGCTGGGCAACAGGGCCTCGACGTCATTGCCGCTCTTGTTTTCAAGGGCGCGGGCACGGGCGATGTTGATGTCGCCGGCCCAAGCCAGTGCCACGCAGGCCTTGCCGCCGGCCAGGTCGTCAATCATGGTGCTGGAGAACATGCGGATGTGCGGACGCACCTTGGCCAGCATTGCGGCCGCAGCCTTGTGGTCGGCCGGGTCGTTCGAATAGGCGTTTTTGCCCAGGTAATGCATGGCGGGCGGCAGCACTTCGGTTGGCGAGTCGAGGTAGGCAATACCGCAGGATTTGAGCTTGGCGGTGTAGACCGGGTTGAACACCAGGTCCCATGCGTTTTCAGGCATGGGGGTGGAGCCCAGCGCCTTCGTTACCTTGGCCTTGTTGATGCCAACCGTGGTGAAGCTCCAGGCCCAGGGGACGAGATWGGCGTTACCCGGGTCGATGGTGCCCAGCTTTTCCATGATGGCGGGGTCGAGGTTTCCGTAGTTGGCGACCTTGGAC
>NZ_JBFUCA010000272.1:0-5653 GCF_056405475.1 Polaromonas sp. P1_G4 | reverse complement strand
GTCTTATGTAATGATTTCGCCCCAGTTTTTGCCAAAAGGGCTTTTCTGCCCACATTACGCGGCCCTATTAGTTACATTTAGAGCCACAAATACATACATTCAGTTACCTTTGACTTACTGAAAATCTTTCTTGCCGGTGAAGAATTCCCCAGGAAATCCAGGTGCGTTGTGTAAAGTTTTGCCGCAGGTCCCCGATACCGCGCACGGATGGCATTGCCGGAACGACAAGCGCCGCCATTCGGACCGTCGAACGGCGATGACAAGATCACAGCGGCAATGACTCCCGGTCTATTTGCGGATCGCCAACGCCTGCTTGGCCCTGGCCACCTTGGCGCCTTGCGCTATAAGCTGAAGAGCAACACAAAGAAGCCGCAGGAAGACGCGTTGAAAATCCACATCTACACCGACATCGACACCTTGTTTGGCAACGCTTCGCGCTTGTGGATGGATGTTTTGGTGGAGGCAGGCCATGACGTGGAGTTCATTGACTTGGGCACCAGCACCGACGCGCCGTTGCCCGATGTCGGCCACTGCGACGTCAACCTGCTGATTGCCGGAATTTATGCACTGCCCCGTTTTGCCGTGCAGGGCCTCCCGCGCAACGGCAAGCACGTGCTGTGGATGTTTGATCCATTGACAAAGAATGCACGGGCTACCGTGCATCGGTACAAGACCGATCTTTTCGACGTCATCGCACCCGGTTTGCACGCTGTGCTGGCGATGGATTCCTCCATAGCGCGCTACCTCGCACAGCATTTCCCGGCACTTGCCACTTGCCAGCTGCCCTATATGGTGGCCGGTAAACATATGCGAACGCCCCTTCCCGAAGCACAGAGAAACCGCGACATCATCATGCTGGGCGGTGACACGCCCCGGCGGCGGGACGCCGAGCAGTACTTCGTCAACACGGCTCCTGCCCTGAAGGCCGAGTTCGTCTGGAGCGGCCTGTGGGGCGCCGCGCGCGACGCCTGCCGCGCCGGTGCGCGCATCAACCTGAACATCCATGCCGACCCGGAACACACTTACTTCGACCAGTTCCGGACATTCGAAAGCTGGGCGGCCGGCACGGCCGTCGTTTCCGACATCTTTGAGGGTGGCGAAGATTTCGGCATCGAGCCGGGCGTTCACCTGGTCATGGCAGACCTCAAGGACATGCCCCTGGCATGCGCCGACCTGCTGGCAGACGTACCCCGTCGCCAGGCCATGGTGCAGGCGTCGCAGCAACTGCTGCGCGAACGGTTCTCTCCCGCAGCCTGGCAAAGCCGCATGCTCGCCATGCTTGAAAACGTTGCCTGAGCATGGCGGAGATCTCGCGGCAGGAACTGCTCGCGCTGCGGCAGGCCAGCCAGCGCCTTGTGCCAACCGCCCCGCCTGGGGCCTCAAATTTCAAACGCGTCGATCAGGCCGTGCAGTGGTTTGGCGCCGTGCAGGCACAGGAATATGCCCACGCCCGCTGGGCAGTTGGCTCGCGCCTCGCAACCGCTGCGGCCATCACTGACGCGTCGATTGAACAGGCACTGTCCCAACGCAAGGTGGTCCGCAGCTGGGTCCTGCGCGGCACACTGCACCTGGTAGCGGCCGCCGACCTGCGCTGGCTGCTGGCCCTGGCCGCGCCGGCTTTGCTGACCCGCACCGCGGCAGCCTACCGTGAGGTTCAGCTGGATGAGGCGGCCTTCCGCAAAATCCTTCCGGCCCTCCGGCAGTGCCTGGAAGGCGGCCGGCAGCTCACACGCCTGGAACTTTTTGCTGCGCTCGCGCAGCATCGCGTCAACACTGAAGGCCATCGCGGGGGGCGCATCCTGTACCGCGCGGCCCAAGTTGGGCTGATCTGTCTGGGCGATCCGCGCGGCAAGCAGGCCACCTACACACTGCTTGATGAATGGCTGCCTCCCGGACTCGAAGCAGGCAAGGAGCTGCCTCGCGAGGACGCACTCAAACAACTGGCGCAGCGCTACTTTGCCAGCCATGGCCCCGCCACTCTGGCCGATTTTTCCTGGTGGTCAGGGCTGGCCGCCGGCGAAGCCAGGGCGGCGCTGGAGATGGCCGAAGCCGGCCTGGCACAGGCACTGTTTGACGGGAACACCGTGTGGTGGTTCAAACGCACGCCTTTACCGCCGGCTGGCAAGCCCGCGCTTCAATTACTCGCCGGCTTCGACGAATACGTGCTGGGCTACACGGACCGCAAAGCCATCATCGACAGCGAACACGCCGGCAAGCTCATGACGCCCAATGGCCTGTTCCGCCCGGCGCTGCTGGTCGGTGGGCGCGTGGCCGGCACCTGGCAGGCGGAGGTAAAAAAAGGCGCGCTCAGTATCAGCACAGCGCCCTTCGCGCCGCTGCCGCGCGGCAGCGCCGGCGCACTGCGGCTTGCCGCTCAACGCTACGCGGCTTTCACTGGCCTGCCGCTGGCAGAAGTTCACTGACGAAAAGCGCCGGTCTCACAAGGGTTTACCCGGCCGAACTTTATTGCCAAGCGCAAGTCAGCACATTACTCAGGTATAGCATTGCCGGGYGCATTTGACATGCCCCAGCGCTACTATCTCCCAGTCATCCGGCCCATCCTTCCTTCAAATATTGAGGAGCGCATCCATGGCAAAACTGAACGTCAACGGTACCGTGCGTGAGTTTGAAGTGGAGGACGACACACCGCTGCTGTGGGTCATCCGAGAACAGCTCGGGCTCACCGGCACCAAATACGGCTGCGGCATCGCGGCCTGCGGCGCCTGCACCGTGCACATTGACGGCGTGCCTACACGCAGTTGCGTGCGCCCCGTCTCGACGGTGAGTGCGAACGAAAAAATCGTGACTATTGAAGGTTTGTCGCCGGACGGCTCGCACCCCATACAAAAGGCCTGGGTTGCGCTGGACGTTCCGCAGTGCGGCTATTGCCAGTGCGGCATGGTGATGACGGCGGCGGCGCTGCTCAAGGCCAAACCGAACCCGACCGATGCCGACATCAATGAGGCGATGACCAACATCTGCCGCTGCGGCACCTACAACCGCATCCGCGCCGCCATCAAGGTTGTTGCCGCAGGTGGCAACACCAAAAGCGCGGCGCTCGCCATTCAGCACACCGACGGGAGCACGACATGAGCGCCATCCCCCTGCCCTCCGCAAACCCTCTGCGTCTCTCGCGCCGCCGCTTCCTGGCCTCGGGCGCCTCGGCCGGCCTCATCGTCGGTTTTCACATTCCGTTCGCCGGCACGGCGGCGGCCCAGGGCGCAGCCTCGCCGGAGATCAATGCCTGGGTCGTTGTGCGCCCCGACGACACAGTGGTCATCCGCATCGCCCGCTCTGAAATGGGCCAGGGCAGCCTGACCGGGCTCGCGCAACTCGTGGCAGAAGAACTGGAATGCAACTGGGCCAAAGTCACCACCGAATACCCGACACCCGGTCAGAACCTGGCGCGCAACCGGGCCTGGGGCAACTTCTCCACCGGCGGCAGCCGCGGGATCCGTGAATCGCACGACTATGTGCGCAAGGGCGGCGCCACCGCCCGAATGATGCTGGTGCAAGCCGCAGCCGATGAATGGAAGGTGCCGGCGGCCGAATGCACAGCCGCCAGCAGCGTGATTACTCACACGCCATCGGGCCGCAAAACCACCTACGGCAAAGTGACGATTGCGGCAGCCAAGGTGGCGCCCCCCACCGAGGTCAAGCTCAAAGACCCGAAAGACTGGAAGCTCGTGGGCAAGCGCCTGGCAAGGCTGGACACGCTGGACAAGGTCACCGGCAAGCAGGTGTACGGCGCGGACCTGAAACTGCCCGGCATGCTCAATGCGGCCATCAAGGACTGTCCGGTGTTCGGCGGCAAGGTCAAGAGCTTCAATGCCGCCGCGATTGAAAAGCGCCCCGGCGTGAAGAAGGTGCTGGCGGTCGGAGACAGCGCGGTGGCCGTCGTGGCCGACACCTGGTGGCGCGCCAAGACCGCACTCGACGCGCTGCCCATTGAATGGGACAACGGCCCCAACGCTTCAAATTCCAGTGCCGGCGTGGCCCAGATGCTCAAGGCCGGGCTGGACGCGCCCGACGCAGCTGTCGGCAATCAGAACGGCGACGCCAAAGCAGCGCTGGCCTCAGCAGCCAGACGCATCGAAGCGGTGTATTCCTACCCGCACCAGAACCACGCGACCATGGAGCCCATGAATGCGACGGCACGCTGGACGCCCGAGCACTGCGAAGTCTGGACGCCCACGCAAAACGGTGAAGCGGCTCTGGCGGCCACCTCGGAAGCGGCAGGGCTTCCGGCCGGCAAATGTGAGGTCTACAAAATCCACCTGGGCGGCGGCTTCGGGCGGCGCGGCGCGGTGCACGACTGGGTGCGCCAGGCCGTGGACATTGCCAAACAAATGCCGGGTGTGCCGGTCAAGCTGTTGTGGTCGCGCGAAGAAGACATGCTGCACGGCCGCTATCACCCGGTCACGCAGTGCAAGCTGCAGGCCGGACTGGACGCGCAGGGTAACGTCACCGCGCTGCACATGCGCATTTCGGGCCAGTCCATCCTGGCCGGCGTGGCGCCGCAGAACGTGCGCAACGGGCTGGACCCGGTGCAGTTCCAGGGCCTCAACGCACCAGGACCTGAAGCCTCCATTGGTTACAGCTTCCCCAACCTGCTGATCGACCATGCGATGCGAAACCCCAGCGTGCCGCCTGGCTTCTGGCGCGGCGTAAACCTGAACCAGAACACGATTTACCTCGAGTCCTTCATCGACGAAATCGCAGTTGCCACCAGGCAGGACCCGCTGGCCTTGCGGCGCAAGCTGATGACGAATCACCCCAAGCACCTGGCCGTGCTGAATGCCGTTGCCGATCGCGTCAAGTGGAACGTGCCGCCGCCCGACGTCGGCGGCCAGAAGGTCTACCGGGGCCTGGCCCAGACCATGGGCTTTGGCAGTTACGTGGCGGCCTGTGCCGAGGTGTCGGTGAGCAGCGATGGCGTGCTCAAGGTCCACCGCATCGTAGCCGCCACCGACCCGGGCTATGCGGTCAACCCGCAGCAGATCGAGGCGCAGGTCGAGGGCTCCTTTGCTTACGGCCTGTCGGCGGCGCTGTTCGGCGAATGCACACAAAAAGACGGACGTATGGAGCAGGACAACTTCAGCACCTACCCCGTCGTGCAGATGCAGCACATGCCGGCGGTGGAAACCATCATCGTCGCCTCGGGCGGGTTCTGGGGCGGCGTCGGCGAACCGACGATCGCGGTCGCCGCGCCCGCCGTTCTCAATGCCGTGTACGCGGCGACGGGCAAACGTATACGTGACCTGCCGCTGAAGAATCACGACCTCAAGAAAGCATGAACCGGCATGGTGCCATCGCCGGCGGGTTGATGATGCTGGCGCCCTGGACCGGCTTCGCGCAGCAACCCGTCCCGCCGCTGCAGGTTGTTGGCGACGCAATACCCCAGGCGTTGACGACAACGCCCGGAGACGCAGCGCGCGGCCGTGCCATCGTCGCGAGCCGCCAACACGGCCTGTGTCTGCTCTGCCATACCGGCCCCATTCCCGAAGAGCGCTTCCAGGGAAACCTGGCGCCCGACCTGGTGGGCGCGGGCACGCGCTGGAGCGAAGGCCAGCTGCGCCTGCGCATTGCCGACGCGCAGCGCCTGAATCCGGCCAGCATCATGCCCGCCTACTACCGCAACGACGGCCTGGTG
>NZ_JBFUCA010000271.1:0-5656 GCF_056405475.1 Polaromonas sp. P1_G4 | reverse complement strand
CACCACAGCAGTGCTGTAAACGCCGCGCGCAGCCAAAAGAAGCATTAATTCGCCGCCAATCAGGCCTGTTGCGCCCGAAAGCAGTACGCGTTTTGACATGTTAAGAAATGTAAAGCTGAACCTGCAAGTATAAGCGAGGGGTATTGGACGGTCAGCCCTAATTCACTCGGACGGACCTGTCCAAATCAGCAAAATTACACGTCTGATCCGCCTTTTACAAAGCGGTACGCGGCTGTATGTGCATTATTTTGCAGCTTATGGGGCGCCTGATTCAGCGGCGGGCTGGCCGTTTTCAGGCTTTTCACTGCCGTGGCCGCGCAATCTTGCCGCCATGCGCTTGATCAGCCGCTCCAGGTCATCGATGTAGGTAAACACGGCAGGCACCACCAGCAGGCTGAGCACGGTGGAGGTGATCAGGCCGCCGATCACCGCGATCGACATCGGTGAGCGAAAGCTGGAGTCGGCCGCGCCGAAGCCCAGGGCAATCGGCATCATGCCCGCGCCCATGGCCAGCGTGGTCATGATGATGGGCCGTGCCCGCTTGTGGCAGGCGTCCAGCAGCGCATCCCAGCGCGACATATTGTGGTCGCGCCGCGCGACGATGGCGTATTCGACCAACAAGATGGAGTTCTTGGTCGCGATTCCCATCAGCATGACGAGACCGATCAGCGAGGGCATGGAAAAGCTCTTCTGTGCGATCAACAGGCCGACAAAGGCGCCGCCTAGCGACAGCGGCAGGGCGGCCAGGATGGTCACCGGGTGCAGGAAATCCTTGAACAGAAGCACCAGCACGATATAGATGCACAGAACGCCGGTCGCCATGGCCAGGATGAAGCTGCCAAACAGTTCGCCCATGACCTCGGCATCGCCGACTTCCACCACCTTGACGCCGGCCGGCAGATTCTTGACGGACGGCAGCAGTTTCACGGCTTCGGTGATGTCCCCCAGCGCCCGGCCCGACAGTTCAATCTCGAACTTGACGTTGCGGGAGCGGTCGTAGCGGTCAATCACGGCCGGGCCGGCCGTGATCTCCAGGCTCGCCACTTGTCCCAACATGACGGGGCCGACGCCCGGCTTGACGCTGGGAACTGCAAGACGCTCCAGCACGCTGAGGTCCTTGCGCGCCGCTTCATCCAGCTTGACGACGATGGGCACCTGCCTCTGCGAAAGGTTGAGCTTGGGCAGCGACTCTTCGTAGTCGCCAACCGTGGCGATGCGCAGGGTTTCACCCATGGCTGAACTGGTCACGCCCAGGTCTGCTGCCCGGGCGAAATCCGGCTTGATGGCAATCTCGGGGCGCACCAGGCTGGCGCTGGACGAGATATTGCCCAGACCGGGAATGGTTCGCAGGTCTTTTTCAATCGCCAGCGCCGCGGTTTGCAGGGCATTGGCATCTTCAGCAGTCAGCATGAGGATGTAAGCCTCTCCCGAGCCGCCCAGCCCCACCTTGCTGCGCACGCCCGGCAGGGCTTCCAGCGCTGTGCGCATCTTGCTTTCAATCCCCTGCTTGCGCGGCCGTTCGCTGCGCTCGTCCAGCAGCACGGTGAGTGTGGCCTTGCGGGTTTCCGCTGCGCCCTGCATCGCGAACGGGTCGGTGCCGGCCGACCCGCCGCCGATGGTGGTGTACACGCTCTTGACGTGCTTGACCTTGCTGATCAGCAATCGCGCATGTTCGGCCGAGGCCCGGGTTTGCGCCAGTGTTGCGCCGGGCGGCAGTTCCAGGTAGACCTGTGTCTGCGAGTTGTCGTCGGGCGGAATGAAACCCGTGGACAACAGCGGGATCAAGGCCACCGAGCCAAAGAAGAACAGCGTGGCCAGGATCATGGTCTTCAGGCGGTGATGCAGACACCAGGTCGTGGCACGCATGTACCACTTCATCCAGCCTGGGTCGGAGTGCGTGCCCACCACGGGCTTGAGGATGTAGGCCGCCATCATGGGAGTCAGCACGCGCGCCACCACCAGCGAGGCAAACACCGCCAGGGAGGCCGTCCAGCCGAATTGCTTGAAGAATTTTCCCGCCACGCCGCTCATGAAGGCGGTGGGAAGGAACACGGCGATCAACGTGAACGTGGTGGCCACCACGGCCAGGCCGATTTCGTCGGCTGCCTCCATGGCGGCTTCGTACGGCGACTTGCCCATGCGCAGGTGCCGCACGATGTTTTCGACCTCGACGATGGCATCGTCGACCAGGATACCGATCACCAGCGACAGCGCGAGCAGGGTGATGACGTTGATCGAAAAGCCGAGCAGGTGCATGCCGATGAAAGCCGGGATCACCGACAGCGGCAACGCCACGGCCGACACAAAGGTGGCGCGCCAGTCGCGCAGGAACAGCCACACCACCAGCACCGCCAGGATGCCGCCTTCGTACAGCAGGTGCATGGAGCCGTCGTACTCTTCCTGCACCGGCGTGACGAAGTTGAAGGCTTCGTGGACTTCCACTTCGGGGTATTGCTGCTTCAGCTCGGCCAGCGCCGCCTGCACGGCGGCGCCGACCGCCACTTCGCTTTCGCCCCGGCTGCGGGACACCTCAAAGCCGACGACAGGCTTGCCGTCGAGCAGCGCGGCGGCGCGCGGTTCTGCGGTCGTGTCGCTCACGGCGGCGACCTCGCTGAGGCGGATACGCCGTCCGTCGCTGAGCGCCAGCTCAAGCTGCGCCAGCTCCTGTGCGGACTTCACCGTCGCCAGCGTCCGCATGGGCTGCTCGCTGCCGCCCAGGTCGGCGCGTCCACCCGCGCTTTCGGTTTGCACCTGCCGCAACTGGCGGGAAATGTCGGAAGCTGTCGCGCCCAGGGCCTGCAGCTTCGAGGGATCCAGCGCGATGCGGACTTCTCGCGAGACGCCGCCCACGCGGTTCACCGCACCGACGCCGCGTACGGCCAGCAGCTTGCGGGAGATGTCGTTGTCGACAAACCAGGACAGCGCTTCCTCGTCCATGCGCGGCGAGCGGATGGTGAAGGCCAGCACCGGCTGGCTGGCCAGGTCCATCTTGCTGACCACCGGATCGCGCACATCGCCGGGCAATTCGCTGCGCACTTTCGACACGGCCGCGCGCACATCGTCCACGGCTTCCTGTACCGGCTTTTCCAGCCGGAATTCGGCGGTCACGCTCACACCGCCGTCCTGCACCTTGGTGTAGATGTGCTTGAGGCCCTGTACGGTGGCAATGGAGTTTTCAAGCTTGCGGGCTACTTCCGTCTCAAGCTGGGCGGGCGCGGCGCCCGGCAGCGATGCCGAGACCGTCACGGTCGGCAGGTCGATGTCGGGAAAGTTTTGCACCTTCATCGCCTTGAACGACAGCATGCCGGCGAACGTCAGCAGCACAAACAGCATGACGGCAGGGATCGGGTTCTTGATTGACCAGGAGGAGACGTTCATCGAGTCGCTCCTTATTTGATAGCTGCTTGCGCACGACTGGCGGTCGCTATAGCCGGATTTGCCGTAATTCCAGGGGTGGCGTCGCTGACCCGGACCAGGTCGCCGTCGTTGAGGAAGCCCGCCCCGCTGACGATCACCCGTGTATCGGCAGCAAGGCCGGAGGTAATTTCGACCCGGTCGCCGGCGAGCCGGCCGGTCTGCACCTTGAGCTGGCTGATGCGGTTGTCCGGGTTGAGGCGAAAGACGTAGTTGAACCCGTCGCGCACGACCAGCGCAGGTTGCGGGACGGTCAGCGCGGACGTGCTGCCCAGATCGAATTCGCCGCGGGCAAACATGCCGGCCTTGGCCGGGGAAGCCATGCCGGCCGAAACGGGAAGGTCCACATAGACCAGCGCCGCGCGGGTCTGCGGGTCCACGCTCGGGGCGATCATGCGCACCCGGCCCTTGAGTTCGGCGCCGCTGGCCGCCACCACGCTGGCGACCGTGCCGGCCTTGATCCGGCCCAGCTCGGCCGAGGTGACTTCCGCGCGCCATTCGAGGCGGCCGCCCCGGATCAGGCGGAACAGCTCGGTGCCTGCCGGCACCACCGAGCCTACCGTTGCGGTGCGTGCGGAGATCACGCCGTTGTCGGGCGCCAGCACCTGCGTGTTTTTACCGCGTACCTGCTGCACCTCAAGGAGCGCCCTGGCCGCCTCGACACGCGCCCTGGCCGTTTGCTCGGCGGTGTTGTACTGGTTGATCTGCTGCTCGCTTAAAGCGCCCGAATTCGCCAGCGTGCGCGCGCGCGCAGCGTTGTCTGCCGCGTCGGCCGCGTTGGCCTGGGCTTCGATCAGGCTGGCTTTGGCCTGGGCCGTGTCCGCCTGCACGCTGTCACCCGAGAACACCGCCAGCACCTGCCCGGCCTTGACCTGGTCGCCCACATTGGCCTGCACCTGCACCAGCCGCAAGCCGTTCGATTCGGAGCCGATCACGGCCTCCTGCCAGGCGGTGATATTGCCGTTGGCGCTCAGTTTCACCGGCAAAGTCACTTGAGACGGCAGCGCGGTGGCGACAGTCAGTGCCGGCTTTGCGGTGACTGCCTTGTCTTCTTTTGCGTTGGCCTTCAGAAGAAAAAAAGCTGCGGCCCCGGCAACGAGCACGGCCCCGGCGATCACAGCGAGAGCGACGGGTTTTAGTTTGAAGTTTGGCATGGTGTTCAAAGGATCTGTCATAAGGTGTGGCAGGGTCGGCAAACCGCGCCTCAGGGGGCGGTGAGGGCAGCAGGGGTGAAAGGTGCCGGCACATCGGAGACCAGCGGCGGCACAGGCGGTTCGGCGGTAGTCCAGCCTCCGCCGAGCGCCCGGTACAGCGCAACCCAGGCGCTGCGCCGGTCACGTTGCAGCGTGACCAGGGCGCTTTGTGCGGCCAGCAGTGTGCGACGGGCGTCTTCAAGTTCGACCAGGCTCGCCAGCCCGCTCTTGTAGCGGGCTTCGGTGCCGACGAACGACGCGCGGTAGCCTTGTGTGGCGATCAATGCATCCTGGCTGCGTTCAGCCGTGCTTTGCAGGTTCACCAGCGCTTCTTCGACTTCCCGTACGGCTTTTCGCACGCTGCCGCGGTATTGGGCTGCGGCATCTTCGTAGCGCGCCTTGGCGGCTTCTACATTGGCTTCGCTGGCGCCGCCGTCAAAGATCGGGATGGTCAGCTGCAGCGGCCCGACGGTCCAGGTGTCAAAGCGCTGCGTGGTACTGGCGGTGTACGACTTGGAGGTCGCAACCGAGCCGCTCAGGTTGAGTCTTGGAAAGCGCTGAGCGCGTGCGCTGCCGACTTCCAGGTGGGCGGCGTCCACTTCGCGTGCCGCATTGAAGATATCGGGCCGCTGGGCCAGCACTTCCGCCGGCACGCTGATGACAGGCGCTACCGATTCCTGTGTCAGGTCGGCCGGTGTGCTGGCCAGTTTTTGCCGCAGTGCGGGCTCATCGATGGCAGTCAGGGCCACCAGTGCCTTGACATCCAGGTCGCACAGTGCGCGCTGCTGGATGGCATTGCTGTTGCCTTCGGCCGCGCTGGCCCTGGCCAATGCGGCGGTGGCGGGCGCCTGAAAACCTGCCCTGGTGCTGAGTTCCGCCAAACGTGCAGTTTCACCCCGGGATGCGGCATCGGAGCGCGCAACCTCGAGCAGCTTTTCGCAAGCGCGCAGGCTGTAGTACTGGGTGGCCACCTCGGCGGCAATCGATACCCGCGCCGAATGCCACAGCGCCTGGGAGCCCTCCAGCCGCTGCTGATCGGCATCCCGGCT
>NZ_JBFUCA010000270.1:0-5661 GCF_056405475.1 Polaromonas sp. P1_G4 | reverse complement strand
TGGCCGATGCGCTGGAGGGCTACGGCACATCGCTGGGGCTCTTCACCTCGGCGCTGGGTGCGCACCTGACCTGGACGCTGCCCTTTGGCCTTTTGATCATGTTCGCGATTTTCAACCGCTTCAACCCGGCTTACGAAGAAGCCGCGCGCGACCTGGGCGCCACGCCGTGGCAGGGCTTCCGGCATGTGGTGATGCCGCTGATCGCGCCGTCGGTGGTGGGCATCGGCATGTTTGGTTTTACCCTGAGCTGGGACGAAATCGCCCGCACCTCGCAGGCTATCGGCGACGTAAACACCCTGCCGCTGGAGCTGCAGGGGCTGACCACCACCGTCACCACGCCGTCCATTTATGCTCTGGGTACCGTCACCACTGTGGTGTCGTTGCTGGTCATGGCGCTGGCACTGGGCCTGGCCTGGTGGCTGGGCCGCCGGCAAAAGAAAGGCACCCGATGAGCGAGGCAACGCCCGTAACCCAGGCAACCCCCCTGACCGACAGCGAGATGTATGAGCGCGTGATCTCGGCCATCCTGGACCACCGCCTGCCGCCGGGCACCAAGCTGGTCGAAGACAAACTGGCCGGCGCCTTTGGTGTGTCGCGCACGCGCATCCGCCCGGTGCTGGTGCGTCTGGCCAATGAGCAGGTCGTTACCCTCATTCCCAACCGCGGCGCCACCGTGGCCCAGCCCACCGAGCAGGAGGCGCGCGAAGTTTTTGAGGTGCGCCGGCTGATTGAACCCACGCTGGTGGAGCTCTTCATTGCGAAGGCGAGCGAGGCCGACATGCAACAGCTCAAACGCTGCATTGACGACGAAGAGGCCGCGCGCCTGGCCGGCGACATGCACCGCGCGATCCGCCTGTCGGGCGACTTTCACCTGCAGATCGCCGAACGCGCGGGCCACCAGACGCTGGGCCRCATCCTGCGCGAGCTGACCTCGCGCACGTCGCTGATCCTGATGACCTACAGCACGTCCCACAAGGACAGCCGCGACGAAGCCGCCGCCTGCGGCTGCCGCGAGCACCGCAAGCTGCTGGACGCAATTCGCCTGCGCGACGTCCAGGAAGCCGCGCGCCACATGCGCGAACACCTGACGCGGCTGGAGTCGCAGCTGCAGTTCACGCCGCCGGCCGACGATGCGCCCGACCTGTCCACTCTGTTTGGCTGACCGAGGGTGAATTCCTAACCGTGCGCAGACTACTAGTCATTAACCCCAACACCTCGGCTTCGGTCAGTGCGCTGCTGCAGACCCACGTGCAAGCCGCCGCCGGGCTGCATGTGAACGTGCGCACCGCCACCGCGCGTTTCGGTGCACCTTATATCTCGGATGAAGCCAGCTACGCCGTTGCCTCCCACGCCACACTGGACGCCTGGGCCGCTGCGCTGGCCGGCACAGGTGAAACGGGTGGCGCACCTGAAACGCCTGATGCGGTGCTGATCGGCTGCTTTGGCGACCCTGGCCTGCTGGCGCTACGCGAAAGCAGCCCGGTGCCGGTGACCGGCCTGGCCGAGGCGGCCTTCATCGAGGCGGCGCGCCATGGACGCTTTGCCATCGTCACCGGGGGCGAGCGCTGGGGGCCAATGCTGCAGCGGCTGGCCCAGGCGCTGGGCCATGCGCCTTCGCTGGCCGGCATCCACACCGTTGCGCCGACCGGCGCGCAGCTGGCGGCCGACCCTGCCGCCGCGCGCACCCTGCTCGCCCAGGCCTGCCGCGACGCGGTGCGCCAGCTGGGCGCGCAGGCCGTCATTCTGGGCGGCGCGGGCCTGGCAGGCATGGCCGCGACCCTGCAACCCGGGGTGAGCGTGCCGCTGATCGACAGCGTGCTGGCCGGCGCCCACTGGGCCCTGCGCAGCCATGCACCGCCACCGCAGCGCAGCCAGCCAGGCTTTGATGTGCCGTGGGAGAAACTCTCGCCGGAACTCACTGCCTTGGGGCTTTAAGGCTGCAGCCCAACAGGAACAGGCGCAAGCAGCTATATATTTCATAGCAACCGGTCATTTCAAGCGTAGTGACGCATATCCGGCGAGGCAGAGAACGCTATTAAATTTATAGCTGATCGCGCTTGCCTATATTGGGCTGGCGGCCTGAAACATCTCAAAACCGCCTTCAGTGCAAGGGCATCGCGCACACGCGCAAAGCGAGCCTTCTGGGGTCAGGGAGATTGCAGCCGGCCTGCACCAATACCCTGCAAAG
The DNA here is from genome assembly GCF_056405475.1 of Polaromonas sp. P1_G4. Classification (NCBI taxonomy): domain Bacteria; kingdom Pseudomonadati; phylum Pseudomonadota; class Betaproteobacteria; order Burkholderiales; family Comamonadaceae; genus Polaromonas; species Polaromonas sp. P1_G4. Next base: position 3,473 of record NZ_JBFUCA010000270.1, on the reverse strand, counting down.
CCTAAAATGGCTCAGTGACTCCCAAAAACATCCTGAATGCCGACCTGCACTGCCACTCTGTGGTGTCAGACGGCACGCTGACACCGGAGGCACTGGCTGAACGGGCCAAGGCCAACGGGGTCGAACTCTGGGCCCTGACAGACCACGACGAAATAGGCGGCCAGCACCGCGCCGCCGCCGCTGCCAAAGCGCAGGGCATGCATTACCTCACCGGCACCGAGGTGTCCGTTACCTTCGCGGGGCAAACGGTCCACATCGTCGGACTGGGTTTCGACGCCGACGACCCTGCGATGCAGCAAGGCCTGCGCAATACGCGCGGCGGCCGCGAACAGCGCGCCATGGAGATGTCGGACTCGCTGGCCAAGGTCGGCATCATGGGCGCTTACGAAGGCGCGCTGAAGTTTGTCGGCAACCCCGAACTCATTTCACGCACGCACTTTGCCCGCTTCCTGGTGGAATCCGGCGTGTGCCGCGAAACACCTGAGGTCTTTCGCAAATACCTGACCGAAGGCAAGCCCGGCTATGTGCCGCACCGCTGGGCCAACCTGCGCGACGCCGTCACCTGGATCACCCAGGCCAAGGGCATTGCCGTGATTGCGCACCCGGGCCGCTACAAGTTCACCCCCAACGAGGAATACGCCTTGTTCACCGAGTTCAAGTCCCATGGCGGGCGTGGCGTGGAGGTTGTCACCGGCAGCCACACGCCGCAGGAATACCTCAAATACGCCGATACGGCCAAAGAGTTCGGCCTGGCCGCTTCGCGCGGCAGCGACTTCCACAGCCCCGACGAAAGCCACACCGACCTGGGTACCCTGCCATTCCTGCCGGGCGAACTGACACCGGTGTGGGAGCTGCTGGTGGACCGCATCCAGTGATGGCCGGCCCCGCGAGAAAAACCTCTCCTGCCCTGACCGGCATTGCGCTTCTGGTAGCCGCCATGGCCTGCTTCGCCGCGCTGGACACCACCACCAAACGGATATCCCTGAGCGTGCCCATCCTGATGGCGCTGTGGTTTCGCTATGCGTTCCAGGCCGTGGCCACGACCGTGGTGATGCTTCCTGCGCGCGGGCGARCGCTGTTTCGAACGGCGCATCCCAGGTTCCAGCTTTTACGCGGCGTACTGCTGCTGACCAGCAGCGGGTTGGCGTTTTTCAGCCTCAAATACATGCCCGTGGGCGAGTTCACGGCCATCATCATGATCACGCCKCTGGTCATCACCCTGCTGGCATCGCTACAGCTGGGTGAGCGCGTACCGGCGTTGCGCTGGGGGCTGGTCCTGGGAGGCTTTGCCGGTGCGCTGATCATCATCCGGCCGGGAAGCTCCGGCTTTGACTGGACGCTGCTGCTACCGCTGAGCCTGGTGGTGTCCAATGCCTGGTTCCAGATTTTGACCAGCCGCCTGGCCCGTACCGAAGACCCGGCAACCATGCACTTCTACACCGGCTGGGTGGGCACGCTCATCGCCTCGCTGGCCCTTCCCTTTGTCTGGACTTCGCTGGATTCCTGGGTGCTTTGGGCCTGCCTTTGCCTGATGGGCTTCCTCGGAGCCGTCGGGCACTTCATGATGATTCTTGCCTATGCGCGAACCACTGCATCAACCCTGACGCCGTTCCTTTACGCCCAAATCGGTTTTGCCATGCTGGGCGGATGGCTGATCTTTTCCCATGTTCCGGATCAGTGGTCGCTGCTCGGCATTGCCATGATTACCGTGTGTGGTGCCACTGGCGCCTGGCTTGCGGTACGCGAGAGCCGCATCATCATTGAACCCACCGAATCCTGAAACCCAAGCCGGCGACAAACCTGTATGTCACAGTTTTTTGAAGTTCACCCCGAGAACCCGCACACCCGCCTGCTCAAGCAGGCGGTGGCGCTGCTTGAACGCGGCGGCATTGTGGCCGTGCCAACCGACTCCAGCTATGCCCTGGTATGCCACCTCGACGACAAGGCCGCGGCCGACAGCCTGCGCCGTATTCGCGGCGTCGACGACAAGCACCACCTCACCCTGCTGTGCCGCGACCTGAGCGAGCTGGCGAACTACGCGCGGGTGGACAACAAACAATTCCGGCTGCTCAAGGCCGCCACGCCAGGGCCCTACACCTTCATCCTCGAAGCCAGCAAGGAAGTGCCGCGCCGCGTGAGCCACCCGTCGCGCAAGACCATCGGCCTGCGCGTGCCGGAGCACAAGGTTTTGCAGGCGCTGCTGGAGCTGCATGGCGCGCCGCTGCTGGCCACCACGCTGATTCCGCGGGACGGCACCGAGCCGCTGAACGATGCGCACGAGATCCGCGAGCTGCTGGAGCATGAGCTGGCCGCCGTGATCGACGCAGGCGCCTGCCACCAGGAGCCGACCACCGTGATCGACCTGACGGCCATGGGCGACGGCGGCGAGCCTGTCGTGGTGCGACAGGGCCGGGGCGAGCTGGCTGCATTAGGCCTTTAGCGAGCGGACTCCCCTTCAAGCAGGGGCCGCGGAACCGGCTTTGCCGGGCCGCAGGCGCAGCAGCCCCCTTCGGGGGGCAGGGAGCTACACGAAGTGAGCGACCGTGGGGGTCATAATTCGGCATGGATATCGCCAACCTGATTCAAACCGTCGCCATCTACGCGCTGCCAGTGCTCTTCGCCATTACCGTGCACGAAGCTGCGCATGGGTATGTGGCTCGCTATTTCGGTGACAACACCGCCTGGATGCTGGGCCGTGTCACGCTGAACCCCGTAAAGCACATCGACCCCCTCGGCACCATCGTCATGCCGCTGCTACTGTATTTCGCCACCTCAGGCACCTTTCTGTTCGGCTACGCAAAACCGGTACCCGTCAATTTCGGAAATTTGCGCAAACCCAAACGCGACATGATCTGGGTGGCACTTGCGGGCCCCGCCGCCAACTTCATACAGGTCGTACTTTGGGCCGTGTTGTATGCGGTGCTGATCAACGCCGGTGTCCAGGAGCCGTTTTTCCTGGTCATGTGCCAGGCTGGCGTACTGGTCAATCTCGTGATGTGGGCCTTCAATCTTTTTCCTTTGCCTCCGCTTGATGGCGGCCGCATCCTGGTGGGCCTGCTGCCGTGGAAGCAGGCTCAGTTTGTCGCCCGCCTCGAACCATGGGGGTTTTTCATCGTCATGGGGCTCGTTCTCCTTGGCATCGTCAGCGCTTACTGGCTCTGGCCACTGGTGGTGCTGGGATACAGCTTGCTGGATCTGATCAACCWCCCCATTTCATTGCCCCCAAGATTGTCATGAATACACCGTTCCCCACCCGTTTCCTCACCGGCATCACGACCACCGGTACGCCCCACCTGGGCAACTATGTCGGCTCGATCCGGCCGTCGGTTCAGGCCAGCTTTCGCGACGATGTCCGCAGCTTTTACTTCCTGGCCGACTACCACGCACTGATCAAATGCGATGAACCCGCGCGCATCCAGCAGTCCACACTCGAGATCGCGGCGAGCTGGCTGGCCGCCGGGCTGGACCCGGAG
>NZ_JBFUCA010000269.1:0-5672 GCF_056405475.1 Polaromonas sp. P1_G4 | reverse complement strand
GTCGTGGGGCTGAACGTGAACGGCCGGCTGAGCGGGCAGGTGAGCGAACTGACCGCCAAACTGACAGCCACGCCCGAGATCGAATACGTGGCCGTGCTGACCGATGACAAGGCTTCGGCCTCGCTGCTGGTGACGTTTGATCCGAAGAACAAGACACTGTCGCTCAAGCGCGTGGGCAGCTTCAGGGAGCAGCCCGACAAGTCCCTGGAGCTTTGGGCTTTGCCGCCCGGCGCGGCGCCCAAATCGCTGGGTGTGATGAGCGCAGACCCCGTGGTTCGCTTGACTGCCGCGGGTACCTACATGCGCCAGGTGCCGACGCTGGCGATCACGCTGGAGCCCAAGGGTGGCGTGCCGCCGGGCAGCGGGCCGACCGGGCCGGTGCTGTTCAAGGGTGCCCTGATTGAAACGCCCAAATAGCAACAGTCGAATATTCGCGGACAGCAAAAAGGGGCGTTGACAACGCCCCTTTTTTGTTCAGCCCGCCAGTTGGTCTTAGCGCCAGTGGTGGTGGCCATAGCCCCGGCTGTAACCGAAGTTCAGCGAAAGGCCGATGGGCGCGTAGTAGGGCTGGTAATAGGGACGGGGGTAGTAAGCCGGGTAAACCACCGGCTGCTCCACATAAGTCACAGCAGGCTGGACGTACACCGGTTGGGGTGCCGGCTGCACATAGGTCTGGGGCTGCTGGGGCGCAGACTGGAAGGTCTGCGGCGCCGGTGCCATGGCGCCGACCGGTGTGACCTGCAGGCGCACATACTGGCCAGGGTCGGTGGCCATCTGCGTGCTGTACTGCGTGCCCTGGTATTCGTACACCACGTTGTAGTGGCTGGGGCGGTTTTCGTAATAGGTTTGCGTCGCGCACTGCTGCACGTTTTGAACCTGGTTGTTTGAGCCTTCGATGCGGTCGCCAACGATGGCACCGCCCACCAGCCCGATCATGGTGGCGACGGCACGGCCACCGCCATTGCCGATGGCGTTACCGGCTGCGCCGCCTGCCAGCGCGCCCATCAGCGCACCTGCGCCCGAGTTCGGTTGCTGGACAACGACGGGCTGGTTGCTGCAGACCTGGCGCGGTACAGCCACTTGCTGCACCACCGGCGTGCTTGAAATCACCCGGGCCAGGATGTCCATGGCGGAGGCGGGTACAGCAGCCAACCCGGAGGCGGCAGCAAGAGCGGAGAGAACAAGCGCTTTTTTCATGATTCAACCCTTTTCAGCACGTGGCTGAAGTTGCACCGCCAAAGGGCTCACCCTGGTCGGGTGATGGCTCGGGTGGCAAACGTAATTTTAGTAAGTCAGAGTCATTTTGGGGTGCAGAGTTCGGTAAATCGACGGTAAAGCTGCCTTTTAAAGCCCTCTGAAGGCAAAACAGGCTGCAAAACGTAACCGGTCGGCCCGCCGTGCGTTCAAACCCTCGCAGCCCAGCCCGGGGCGTCAAAACCGACGGTGATGTCCTTGCCCCAGTCCACCACGGGCCGCTTGATGACGCTGGGGTTGGCCAGCATCAGTGTTTGCGCGCTGGCGCTGTCATGCACGCCGGCCTGCAGCGCCGGGTCCAGCTTTCGCCAGGTGGTGCCCTGGCGGTTGAGCAGCTTTTCCCAGCCTGCCGCCTGGGCCCATCGCGCCAGCTGGTCGGGCGGCACGCCCTGCTTCTTGAAATCGTGAAACTGGTAGTCAACACCTTGTTCGACTAGCCATGCACGGGCCTTTTTGACGGTGTCGCAATTGGGGATGCCGTAAAGAATGATCATGGCCGGATTTTCGCAGATTTAAGAGAAACAGGCCTTCCGGCCAAGCGGGACGAGCGCGAGCAGCTATCAAATTAGTAGCGTTGTTGCGAAGGCAGGCAAGGGCGTGGACGCGTGGGCAGGCCTTTGGCAAGGCTGGAATAATGAAGAACGCCGACCGGCTCAACCTTTTTTTGTATGGATGCCTTGCCTCATGACCGCTGCTTCAGCCACGCGCACTGCCCCCGCCGTTCTTTACCCGCCTCTCGAACCTTTCCGCACGGGCATTCTTGAAACGGGTGACGGCCATTCGGTGTACTGGGAGTTATGCGGCAACCCCCAAGGAAAGCCGGCGGTGTTTTTGCATGGTGGCCCGGGTGCGGGCTGCTCGCCCGAACACCGCCRCCTGTTCGACCCGGAGCGCTATTGCGTGCTGCTGTTCGACCAGCGCGGCTGCGGCCGCTCCCGACCCAGTGCCTCACTGGAAAACAACACGACCTGGCACCTGGTAGCCGACATCGAGCGCTTGCGCACCCTGCTGGGCGTGGAGCGCTGGCTGGTGTTCGGCGGCTCCTGGGGCAGCGCACTGGCGCTGGCGTATGCCCAGGCTCATCCGGCCCGCGTGTCGGCGCTCATTGTGCGGGGCATTTTTGCGCTGCGCCGCGCCGAGCTGCTCTGGTACTACCAGGAGGGGGCGTCCTGGTTGTTCCCTGATTTGTGGGAAGAGTTCGTCAAACCCATTCCCCCGGCGGAGCGCGGCGACCTGATTGCCGCCTACCGCAAACGCCTGGTGGGCGCCGACCGTGCTGCGCAACTGGCGGCTGCCCGTGCGTGGAGCCTGTGGGAAGGCCAGACGATTACCTTGTTGCCCGACCCGTCTTTTACCGCCCAGCATGGTAACGACGCTTTCGCCCTGGCATTCGCGCGCATAGAAAACCATTATTTTGTGCACGCCGGCTGGCTCGAAGAGGGTCAGCTCATTCGCGACGCGCACAAGCTGGCTGGGATTCCCGGTGTCATCGTGCAAGGCCGCTACGACGTGGCCACACCAGCCAAAACCGCGTGGGACCTGCACCGCGCCTGGCCCGAGGCCGAATTCCACATGATTGACAACGCCGGCCACGCCTTCAACGAGCCCGGCATCCTGCGCCAACTCATAGCGGCCACCGACCGTTTCGCAGGCTGACCTCCTGCTTCTTTGCCAGCAGGTGCCGCGGAACTGGCTTTGCTAGGCCGCAGGCGCCGCCCCCTGCAAGGGGGAAGGCGCTACACGCCAGTGAGCGCCAACGGGGGTATTCGAGCTACGCGACAATGGTGGGCTCTATGGAACAACTCAAAACCCTCGACGATTGGCTGGCTTACTGCGAGCACCTGCACCCCGTCGGCATCGACATGGGCCTGACGCGCATCAGCGCTGTGGCCAAGCGCATGGGCCTGGCTTTTGACTGCCCCATCATCACGGTGGCCGGCACCAACGGCAAAGGCTCGACCTGCGCGATGCTCGAAGCGATCTTGCTGCAGGCCGGCTACCGCACCGGCGTCTTCACCTCGCCGCACCTGGTGCATTTTGAAGAGCGCTGCCGGGTGCGCGGCGACATCGTGAAGGCTGACGAGCTGGTTGCGCAGTTCGCGCGCGTCGAGGCGGCGCGCACGCAGGGCGGCGACGCGATCTCGCTGACCTACTTTGAATTCACCACCCTGGCCATCCTGCAGCTGCTGGCCGACGCCAAGCTGGACGTCGTCATCCTCGAAGTCGGCCTGGGTGGCCGGCTGGACGCCGTCAACATGCTGGACGCCGACTGCGCGGTGATCACCAGCATCGACCTGGACCACATGGAATACCTGGGCCCCGACCGCGAAAGCATTGGCCGCGAAAAGGCCGGCATCATGCGCGCCGGCAAGCCGGTCATCGTGAGTGACCCGGTGCCGCCGCAAAGCATCATTGATTACGCGGCCGGAGTAGGCGCTGACTTGTGGCGCTTTGGTACGGACTTCAATTTTTCGGGCGACAAACAGCAATGGGGCTGGGCAGGGCGCGGGCGCCGGTATGCCGGCCTGGCGTACCCGGCCTTGCGCGGCGCCAACCAGCTTGTCAACGCCTCGGGCGTGCTGGCGGCGCTGACGGCCTTGCGTGACCGCCTGCCGGTCACCGCCCAGGCGGTGCGCAACGGCTTGTCGATGGTCGAGTTGCCGGGGCGTTTCCAGATCGTGCCCGGCCAGCCCACGCTGGTGCTGGACGTGGCGCACAACCCCCATTCGGTGGCTGCGCTGGCTGAAAACCTTGATGCCATGGGCTTTTACCCCTGCACACACGCGGTGTTCGGTGCCATGGCCGACAAAGACCTGGCTCCCATGCTGGCGCGCGTGGCGCCGCTCATCGACAAGTGGTATTTCACCGATTTGCCGACGCCGCGGGCCGCTTCTGCCGAGGATTTGCAGGCCAGGTGGACGGCGGCCAATACCCGCCCTGATGCAAGCGCCGGCACTTACAAATCACCCGAAGCGGCGCTGCAGGCGGCGGTCAGGGCCGCAACCCCCGCTGATAGAATTGTCGTGTTCGGCTCCTTCCATACGGTGGGCGGCATTTTGAAGGACGGTGTGCCGCGTCTTTCGGCCCCGCACCTGGCCGCCTGAGACCGGACAAGCCGGTCCGTCAAGCATTCCAAGGGCCGTCAGCCCGCGTTCACCGTTAACGTCACCCCTTATCGGATCCAAGCCACACCATGCCGTTTTTCAATTTCCGCCGGGGCGGCTCCAACGCTGCCTCCAATGCCGGGTCAGCCGCTCAAACGGAAAGCGTGGAAGTGATCCGCAAGCGTGCCAAACACCGGCTGATCGGTTCTGCCGTGCTGGTGCTGATCGGCGTGTTGGGTTTCCCGCTGTTGTTTGACACCCAGCCCAGGCCCATTCCGGTCGATATCCCGATTGAAATTCCCGGCAAAGGCACGGTCAAGCCCCTGGTGATTCCCGGGCCCGGTGCCCCGGCAGCCACTTCCGCATCTGCCCCCAAGGTGGCCGACAAGCCCGCCGAAAAAGTAACCGCTGACGCCAGCCTGGCGCCCAAGGAAGAAATTCTTTCATCAAAACCGGCTCCAGCCCTTGCTGCATCTGCGCCACCAGCTATCAAAAATGAAGCAAAGCCGGAAGCCAAACCCGAGGTGAAACCTCCGGTCAAACCGGAAGCCAAGTCAGAAACCAAGCCGGCCAAGCCCGCTGCGAACGATGACGCCACACGTGCCGCCGCACTGCTGAACGGCACCGCTGTGCCGGCCGCCAAACCGTCTGCCAGCGAGGCGGACGGCCGTTTTGTGGTTCAGGTCGGTGCGTTTGCCGACGTGGCCAAGGCCCGCGAAGCGCGCCTGAAGGTGGAAAAGGCGGGCCTCAAAACCTATACACAAGTGGCGGAAACCAAAGACGGCAAGCGCATCCGGGTCCGCGTGGGCCCATTTGCCACCAAGGCCGAGGCCGACAAGGCGGCGACCAAGATCAAGGSCCTTGATTTACCCGCTGCCATCCTGACCTTGTAATTAGTAGTTTCGTGACGGCTGTTGACTGGATTTTGCTGGGAGTGCTGGTTTTTTCCATGCTGTTGGGCGCATGGCGCGGGCTGGTGTATGAGGTGTTGTCGGTGCTGGGCTGGGTGGTGTCGTTTTTTGTGGCGCAATGGTTTGCGCCCGACCTGGCCACCCGCTTGCCGGTGCAGTCTGCTTCTGACCCGGTACGTTATGCGGCGGCGTTTGTGCTGATCTTTATCGCCGCCGTGTTCGCGGCAGGGTTGCTGGCCTTTGTGGTGAAGAAGCTGGTGGCTGCCGTCGGCCTGGCGCCTGTGGACAGAGTATTCGGAGCCGCTTTTGGTGCGTTGCGCGGAATTGTTTTGCTGCTGGCCGCGACCGTTGTGATCGATATGACGGCGCTGAAGTCCAGCAGTTGGTGACGGGAATCAAAGGG
>NZ_JBFUCA010000268.1:0-5680 GCF_056405475.1 Polaromonas sp. P1_G4 | reverse complement strand
ATCATTGACTACACCCGTCGCGACAATGTGGCCGAACGGTTGGCCAAGAAGTTTGGCGCGGCGATGGGCGAAGGCGCAATGAAGGCCTTCAAGGCGATTCCGGCGCTTCGCTAGGACGACCTCTTGAGAAGGTGATGGCCCTTGCCAAAAAGCCCGCTTCGCGCGGGCTTTTTTGTTCCTGTCTGGCGCTCTAGCGGCCGATACAGAAAACGGTTGGCAATTCCAGTGGTGCCTGGAGTTTGTCGCGTTTCCAGCCGCTGACCTGCGCGCTGCGGGACCAGCCTTTGGTCATCGTCAGGCCGCAGCTCAGCGCCAGCCGGGTGTTGCCCTGCAGTGTTTGCAGCAGCGACTGGAACAAAGCCGCATTGCGATAGGGTGTTTCGATGAAGAGCTGGGTCTGGCCGGATTTGAGTGCCAGGGATTCCAGTTCCCGGATACGCTGGACGCGCTCGGCCGGTGCCTGCGGCAAGTAGCCTGCAAACGCAAAATTCTGACCGTTCAGACCGCTCGCTGCCAGCGCCAGCATCAGCGACATCGGGCCCGTCAGCGGCACAACCTCCAGCCCCAGGTCATGGGCGGCGCGTACCACCGAGGATCCGGGATCGGCAATGGCAGGCATGCCGGCTTCGCTGACCAGGCCCATGTCGCGGCTTTCCACGGCCGCCATCAAAAGGGGGCGCGCGTCGAAGTTGCCGGTGTGGTCGCCTTTTTTGTGAACCTCCCGTGGCAGCTCCTGGATTTGCTGCGACTGCAGCGGCGTGCTGAGCGGCTGCAGCGCGTCGATACGCTTGAGGTAGGCGCGCGTGCTTTTCGCGTTTTCGCAGATCCAGCAGGAGAGCCTGGCGGCGATTTGCACGGTGCCCAGCGGCATGACATCCTGCAGAGGGGCAAGGTCGTCGCAGCCGAAGTCAAGCGGTGCGGGCACCAGGTAAAGTTTCCCTTTTGTTGCGCCGCTCATGGCTGGCTCCCGCGGGCTGAAAGCAACTTCACGCCTGCGGCTTCGATGAGCCTGCAGGTGCGGATCAGCGGCAAGCCGATCAGCGCAGTCGGGTCGTCATTGTCGATCGATTCAAGCAGCGCKATGCCGAGGCCTTCGCTTTTGGCGCTGCCCGCGCAATCGTACGGTTGCTCGGTGCGCAGGTAGTTTTCAATTTCGTCATCCGTCAGCGCGCGGAATTTCACCCTCACTGCGGCCAGACTTTTCGCTTCATAACCGCTGTCCAGGCACACGACGGCCACAGCCGTCTGAAAAATGACGGTTTGCCCTCGCATCCGGCGCAGCTGGATGACGGCGTTTTCGTGGGTGCCCGGCTTGCCGAGCGGCTGGCCGTCGAGGTCTGCAACCTGGTCGGAACCGATGACAACCGCGTCGGGAAATGCCTTGGCGACAGCCCGGGCCTTGGCCAGGGCCAGCCGCTCGGCCAGTGGGCCAGGGAGTTCGCCGGCATGGGGCGTTTCGTCCACGTCGGGCGCGACCACCTCAAACGGGATATGCAACCGCTGCAGCAATTCCCGGCGATAGCGGGAGGTCGAGCCCAAAATCAGGGGGCGGTTTTGCCCGGTGTGTCTGGAGATTGCGGCAGGGTCGGAGACAGGATTCATGCCTTGATTCTCTTACACTGCACACATGTCCAGATCCCTGCAGCCCAACCGACTCAACATGACCGCTTTCGCCCAGGATGGCGTGGCGCTTTCCGAGACTACTTTGCTACGAAATATGGAGCGCCTTGCGCACGAAGCGCAAGGGTTGCAGGCTGATTCGGCAGTGAAATGGCAGGCGGTCGGCGAATTGCGCCCACGCCCGGGCGTTGAAGACGACGTATGGTTGCATCTGACGGCTGAGGCCGTTGTGCCTTTAACCTGCCAGCGCTGTATGGGTGTGGTTGCCACACCTGTAGAGGTGGACCAGTGGTACCGCTTTGTGGCCAATGAAGACATTGCCATGGCCGAGGACGACCAGTCTGAAGAGGATTTGCTGGTGATGGAGCCCCAGTTCGATTTGCTCGCTGTGCTGGAAGATGAATTGCTGATGGCCCTGCCGCTGGTGCCCATGCACGAGGTGTGTCCTGTCGCGCCCAAACTGCAGGCGGGCGACCTTGGTGACAATGCAGATTCGGTGGACGAGGGTAGTGAAAAACCCAATCCCTTTGCGGTTCTGGCGCAGCTTAAAGCAAAAAAGTAGTAATTTAGAATTACATATTTCTCAGGTAAAGCTCCTGGATTTGTCGGCATTTCACCAGTCGCGGGTTGAGGTGATGAAATTTCTCTCGCATCGAGCTATAATCAAAGGCTTCGCGTACCAATGCGGTGAATACGGTGACATGGCGTTTAGACCGCCTTGGGCCGATATTCAGGTCCAGCTGTCTGAACTCGGATTTTGGTGCGTAATTTACCAACCTTACACCCCATCAGGAGCGGATCATGGCCGTCCAGCAGAACAAAAAGTCACCTTCGAAGCGCGGCATGCACCGCTCGCACAACGCACTCACCGTGCCAGGCATTGCCGTGGAATCCACCACCGGCGAAACCCACCTGCGCCACCACATCAGCCCTACCGGTTTTTACCGTGGCCGCAAGGTGCTGAAAACCAAATCCGAAGCGTAATTCCACGCTTTGAGCATGGGCCCGCACTCATCCTGCGGGCCTTTCTTTTGCCTGAATTCCACTCTCTCTTGACTGCACCGGTCGCCCCATGATCAGGATCGCTGTCGATGCCATGGGCGGCGATATCGGCCCAGCCGTCACGCTCCCGGCCAGCCTGGCATTCCTGGATGGTCATCCGGATGCTGCTGTGGTGCTGGTCGGCCAGCCTGAAGTCCTCGCCGGGCACCCGTTGTACCCCCGCCTTCAAGCCCATCCGCGCTGCCAGATCGTTCCGGCCAGCGAGATCGTCACCATGGACGATCCCATCGAGATCGCCTTGCGGCGCAAGAAGAACTCCTCGATGCGGGTCGCGATGAACCAGGTCAAGGATGGTGTGGCCCAGGCGGCCGTGTCGGCCGGCAATACCGGCGCCTTGATGGCCATTGCCCGCTATGTCCTCAAAACCCTGGAGGGCATAGACCGTCCGGCCATTGCTACCCAGCTGCCCAATGCCCTGGGCGGCGCCACCACGGTGCTGGACCTGGGTGCCAATGTCGACTGCACCGAAGATCACCTGCTGCAGTTTGCCGTGATGGGATCCGCCCTTGTGGCAGCCATCACCAGCAACCCCACGCCCAGTGTCGGCCTGCTCAATATTGGCGAAGAGGCGATAAAAGGTAGTGAAATTATAAAAAAAGCCGGCGAATTGTTGCGTTCTGCGTCTAATTCCGGTGATTTGAATTTTTACGGGAATGTCGAAGGTAACGATATTTTCAAGGGAACGACCGATATCGTCGTCTGTGACGGTTTTGTGGGCAACGTCGCGCTCAAGGCTAGTGAAGGTCTTGCAAGCATGATCGGCGGCTTCATAAAAGCTGAGTTTTCCCGCAATGTTTTGACAAAAATTGCGGCCATCATTGCTTATCCGGTGCTAACTGCGTTTAAAAATCGGGTTGACCACAGGCGATACAACGGCGCCGCCCTGCTCGGTCTTCAAGGTCTGGTTTTCAAAAGCCACGGCTCAGCGGACGCCTTTGCTTTTGAGACGGCGCTGAATCGGGCTTATGATGCGGCTCGGAACAATTTGCTTGAGAGAGTGCGCGAACGCATAGCCCATGCGGCCCCTTTGCTGGTGGCAGCGCAGGCGGCGCCCCCTGCTGATGCGCCTGTCGACACCTCCTCAATGCCAGTTGACTCAGCAGTCTCAACACCKGCCACTTATTAATGACCCGTTACTCACGCATCACCGGCACCGGTAGTTATTTGCCGCCGCGCCGACTGACCAATGCCGAATTGGCCGCCGACCTGGCGACCCGGGGTGTAGAAACCTCCGATGAATGGATTGTGGAGCGCACCGGCATCCGGGCCCGCCACTTTGCCGCGTCCGACGTGACCAGCAGCGACCTGGGTGTAGAAGCCGCCAAAAATGCCCTGCAGGCCGCGGGTCTGCAGGCTGCCGATATCGACCTCATCATCGTGGCGACCTCGACCCCGGACATGGTGTTTCCCTCGGCAGCCTGCATTTTGCAGAACAAACTGGGCATCGCCGGTTGCCCGGCCTTTGACGTGCAAGCTGTGTGCAGCGGGTTCGTCTATGCATTGACCGTGGCCGACGCCATGATCCGCACCGGTTCGGCCAGCAAAGCGCTGGTGATCGGCGCTGAAGTGTTCTCGCGCATCCTGGACTTTTCAGACCGGACCACCTGTGTGCTTTTTGGCGATGGCGCCGGCGCCGTGGTGCTCGAAACCTCGGACACGCCCGGYATTCTTGCCAGCGACCTGCATGCCGACGGCAGGCATGTCGGCATCCTGTGTGTGCCGGGCAATGTCTCGGGTGGTCAGATCCTGGGCGACCCCTTGCTCAAGATGGACGGTCAGGCCGTGTTCAAGCTGGCTGTGGGCGTGCTCGAAAGCGCCGCGCGCGCTACGCTGGCAAAAGCCAACATGACTGATGCCGACATCGACTGGCTGATTCCACATCAGGCCAACATCCGCATCATGCAGAGCACGGCCAAAAAACTGAAGATGCCGCTCGAGAAGCTGATTGTCACCGTCGACCAGCACGGAAACACCTCTGCGGCTTCTATCCCGCTCGCGCTGGATGTAGCCGTGCGCAGCGGCAAGATCCAAAAAGGCGACACACTCATGCTCGAAGGTGTGGGCGGCGGCTTTACCTGGGGTGCGGTGCTTCTCAACTACTGAGTGGCTCCCACCCATCTGCCAGGCTTTCACAGACAGGTGGGCATTTGAATTTCAGACCGTCCGGTGCATGGGATCGCCTTGCAGCAGCCTTGCTGGTGCTGGCTTTCGTCCTGGCTGGGTGGAAAATCCTGCAGCGCCCACCGGCCACCCCTTTTGCGGCATTGCCGTCCAGCCCTTCAGCTGATGCCGTCAAGTCCTTGCCTCGCGCGGGCTTGCCGRCACAGCAACTTTCGCCGGACGGCCGCTTTCGTTTTGATGCGCAATTTGTCTCATCTTCTCCCGGCCAGGCTGTGCATGCAGCTTCCCTCGTGGAGTTGCGCGATGGTCGCTTGCGCGCGGTCTGGTTTTCGGGCTCGCGCGAAGGCGCGGGGGATGTCACCATCCAGACCGCGGTGATGGACCCCGCCAGTCTGCGCTGGAGCGCGGAAAGCACGCTGTTCAACCGTCAAACACTTCAGCAGGGCCTGTGGCGCTATGTCAAGAAACTGGGCAATCCGGTGATCGCCCGCGCGCCCGATGGTTCACTCTGCCTGTGGATGGTCAACGTTTCGTTGGGCGGATGGGCGGGCAGCTCTATCAGCTGGGCGCGTTCCACGGATGAAGGCGCGACCTGGAGCATGCCACGCCGCCTGGTGACGTCGCCCTTCCTGAACATCAGTACGCTGGTCAAAGGAGCACCCGTCAGCTTTGAAAGCGGCGAAACCGGCTTGCCGGTGTACCACGAGTTCGTCACCAAATTCGGAGAAGTGCTGCGTATCAACGCTCTGGGCCAGGTCGTCGACAAAGTTCGCGTTCCCGGTAGTCGCACCGGTCTGCAGCCGGTTGTGCTGGTTTCGGGGCCAGAGAAGGCGCAGGTCTACATGCGCTCAGGCAATGCCACGGCGCTGATGGCTTC
>NZ_JBFUCA010000267.1:0-5689 GCF_056405475.1 Polaromonas sp. P1_G4 | reverse complement strand
GACCTGTGGTTCGACCGAAACCATCATCGGCAACTGGTTCGCCAAAAATCCTTCGGCACGCAACAAGCTGGTGCTTGCTACCAAGGTAGCCGGACCTTCGCGCGGCATGCCCTGGGTGCGTGAAGGTAGCGGCATGACGGCCCAAGACATTCTGGCTTCGTGCGATGCCAGCCTGAAGCGGCTGAAGACCGACGTGATCGACCTCTACCAGATTCACTGGCCCGAACGCCACGTGCCGGCGTTTGGCGCGCTGTATTACAACCCTGCGCAAGAGCGCTCGGCCACGCCGATCCATGAGCAGCTCGAGGCACTCGGTGCTTTGGTGAAAGCCGGGAAGGTGCGTTTTATCGGGCTTTCCAACGAAACCCCGTATGGCGTGCACGAGTTTGTGCGCCTGGCCGAGCAGCATGGCCTGCCGCGTGTGGCCACCGTGCAGAACCCTTATTGCCTCGTCAACCGTACGGTGGAAAACGGCCTGGACGAAACCATGCACCGCCTGGGTGTCTCGCTGCTGGCCTATTCGCCCCTGGGCTTCGGGTTGCTCACAGGCAAATACGACCAGTCCGGCACTGAAGGCCCGGCCGCACCCAAGGATGCGCGCATTGCCAAATTCGAGTCGGTGCGCAAACAGCGTTGGGGCCGCCCCGAGGCACTGGCCGCCGCCCGGCGCTACAACGCGCTGGCGCGTGACAACAAGCTGACCCCGACCCAGCTGGCGCTGGCGTTCTGCTACACCAAGTGGCATGTGGCCAGCACCATCATCGGCGTGACCTCGGTTGCGCAGTTGGATGAAGATTTGGATGCCTGGGGCACCAAGTTGTCCGCTGAAGTGCTTGCCGAAATTGACAAAATCCGATGGGAGCTGCGGGACCCCGCGCTCTAGAAATGACTCTCCCCCGAAGCGCCTTCGGCGCCTCCCCCCAGGGGGCGCCATCTGCGGCCCGGCAAAGCCGGTTCCGCGCTGGCCTGCGAACAGAGGTACCGCAGTGAGCAAGAAGGGCCACGTCAGTGAGACGCCGGCTACCGCTCTGCTCAAGGCCAACAAGGTCGGCTTCACTGAGCACCCTTACGAATATCTTGAGCACGGCGGCGCTCAGCATAGCGCCGAGGTGCTGGGCTTTGATCCCTTTACTGTCGTCAAGACACTGGTCATGCAGGACCAGGACGCCAAACCCTTGCTGGTGCTGATGCATGGCAACCGCAAGGTTTCCACCAAAAACCTGGCGCGGCAGATCGGCGCCAAGTCGGTCGAACCGTGCAAGCCTGAAGTCGCCAACCGCCACAGCGGCTACCTGGTCGGTGGCACATCGCCTTTCGGCACGCGCAAGGCGATGCCTGTGTATATCGAGGAAAGCATCCTGGCCCTGCCCAAAATCGCCATCAACGGCGGGCGGCGCGGCTACCTGATTGGTATTGACCCGCAGGTTTGTGTCACCTTGCTGGGTGCAAAATCAGTCAACTGTGCATTGGAACCTGTTTAATGCCTTTTTGGAGATCGCATTGGCGTGCAATCGGGATGAGTGGATGCTTCGGATGCGCCGCATAGGCTGGAGCCTATGCAAGCTGCCGGGGCGTCCAATCGCCCGATTTCACGCCAACCCTTCGGGCAAGTGCCTTTTCGGGCGATCTGCGGCGTTGCGGCGCTTGCCCATAGCTGGGCTATGGGCTGCACACCGCGCCTTGCATCCCATCCCGAAAAGGTACTTGTGCGACTCCAAAAAGACATTGAACAGGTTCTCAGCATCGACAACGCAGCGGGCCACGGCTGAAATGCCGGTGGCCACCACATAACAAGGGAGATGAATTTGGACTACGTGTATTCTGCCGGCGCGACTTTGCTGGCCTACCTGATCGGCTCGCTGTCGTTTGCCGTCATCGTCAGCCGGGTGATGGGTTTGAGCGACCCCCGCAGCTACGGCAGCAARAACCCCGGCGCCACCAACGTGCTGCGTTCCGGCAGCAAGGCCGCGGCGGCCATCACGCTGCTGCTGGACGGCCTCAAGGGTTGGGTGCCTGTGGTGCTTGTCAAGTGGTTTGGCGGTGACTATGGCCTCGGCGAAGGAACAATGGCTGCCGTCGGGCTGGCGGCTTTCCTGGGGCACCTCTATCCGGTGTTTTTTCAGTTCAAGGGCGGCAAGGGTGTCGCGACGGCGGCGGGCGTGTTGCTGGGCGTCAGCTGGGTGTTGGGTGTTGCCACGCTGGCAACCTGGGTGATCGTCGCCTTCTTTTCGCGCTATTCCTCACTGGCATCACTGGTGGCGGCCGTTTTTTCGCCGCTGTATTACCTGTTTGGCGACCGGGCCGCCTGGTATGTCGACAAGAACCTGCTGGCCATGATGGTCGTTGTCAGTGCGCTCCTGATCTATCGCCACCGCGAGAACATCAACAAGCTGATCAAGGGAACCGAGTCGAAGCTGGGTGGTTCAAAACAGGCCACCAAATAGCCCGGCCGGCAACGCACCGCGAAGGGCTAATAACGCTTGTCCAGCGTCATGAGGTTGTTGTCGCGCTTCATCTGAAAACGCGATAAAAAACTGTTGCCCAGCAGCAGAAAAGGCATCGGTTGCGGTATGACGACGGCATCCACGTCAAAGACCTCCACGTCACCCACACGTACCGAGTTGAGCTTGACCCGGTAGCCTTGCGTGGTGCCGTTGGCTGTGGACATGCGCACAGGCTGCCCGTCTTTGTAGTTAATGCCAGAGCGCTCCGCATCCGACGCGCTCATGGCAATGCTGGTCGCACCGGTGTCAACCATGAACTGCACGGCCTTTCCGTTGATCTGCCCGGCCGTCATGAAATGACCGCCGCCGCTTTCAGTGATGGTGATGCGCGTGCCCCGACCGGCTGAGGCAGTGCTACCGCCCGAGTTCACCGGCGCATCGCCCACCCGCAGTGTGTGCCGCTTGCCGGACTGCTCGATGACAGCCTGATCGCTGGTGGTGGAAATAATCTTTACGCCCTGGTGTGTTTCACCGGGCGCGACGCTCTTGGGTGAACCGCCGTTGACCACCAGCAGGGCCTTGGTGCCCATCATGCCGGCCAGCGCCACGGATTGGCCTTCGCTCTGCGCCTGTGCGGCGCCGTGCAGCAGCAAAGACGCGGACAGCAAAAATGCTGCTTGGGTGAGGGCAGGCAGAAGGTTCATGGCAGACCTAGTCGCGGCGGTTGTCAAAAGTAAGCGGAAAGTCCTTCATCTCGGACAGGATCAGCGCCATGGCGGCCTGCAGGTCGTCGCGCTTGGCGCCCGTGACGCGGACTTTTTCTTCCTGGATGGCGGCCTGCACCTTGAGTTTGCTGGCCTTGATGGCGGCCTGGATCTTCTTGGCGGTTTCGGTGTCGATGCCATTGCGGACCTTGTTGGTCTGCTTGACCTTGTCGCCGCCGATTTTCTCAATCTTGCCGGTGTCCAGAAAGCGTACGTCAACGCCTGCCTTGGCGAGCTTGGAGCGCAGGATGTCATTGATCTGGTCGATCTGGAAGTCGCCGTCGCCGACGAGGATGATGTCCTTGTCCTTCAGCTCGATGGAGGCCGAGGTGCCCTTGAAGTCAAAGCGATTGCCGACTTCCTTGCCGGTGTTTTCCACGGCGTTTTTGACCTTGACCAGATCGGCTTCAAGAACGGTGTCGAAAGAGGGCATGGTGCAAGTCTTTTTTACGGGGGTTGGAGTGAGACAATCACCCGGATGTTAGTCGAGAAAAACGTTCCACTCCAGCATTCCAACACCTTTGGCATCGTCGCGAAGGCACTCAGCCTGGTGCGGGTGACAAAGGAGGCCGATATTGCCGCAGCTTTGCAGGATCCGGCCCTGAAGGCCTCCCCCAAGTTTGTGCTGGGCGGCGGAAGCAATATCGTGCTGACCGGAGACGTCAAGCCGCTGGTGCTCAAGGTCGAAATCATGGGTAAACGGTTGCTCAGGGAAGACGCCAAGGCCTGGATTATTGAGGCCGGTGCCGGTGAAAACTGGCACGACCTCGTCACCTGGACGCTGCAAAACGGCTACCCGGGCCTTGAAAACCTGGCATTAATTCCCGGAACGGTCGGTGCATCACCAGTACAGAACATCGGCGCCTATGGCGTGGAGCTGCAAGACCGCTTTGAGTCGCTCGACGCCATCGACTTGACGACAGGCCAGCCATTTACCCTGAATGCCGCGCAATGCGCGTTTGGCTACCGTGATTCTGTGTTCAAGCACAGCAGTTCGGCACCGGAGTCGGCCGCCCATGGTTTTGGGCTGGAAGGCAAGGCGTTCATCACGCGCGTGCGGTTTGCCCTTCCCAAGGCGTGGAAACCGGTGCTGGGCTATGCCGACATCGACAAAAAAATGGCGCAATCCGGCATCCAGACGCCCGACGCCCAGCAAATTTACGACTGGATCTGCGAAATCCGCAAAGCCAAGCTGCCTGATCCGCAGGTGATCGGCAACGCCGGCAGCTTTTTCAAGAACCCGACCGTCTCGCCCGAGCAGTGCGCCGACATCATCCAGCGGGAGCCCAAAATCGTTCACTACCACCTCGCCGATGGCACGGTCAAACTGGCCGCCGGATGGCTCATTGACGCCTGCGGCTGGAAGGGCAAGACCATCGGCAATGCCGGTGTCTATGAAAAACAGGCACTCGTGCTGGTCAACCGCGGCGGCACAGCCGACCCGGTCACGGGCGGCGAGGTCATGACGCTGGCCAAGGCCATCCAGACCAGTGTGTACGAACGCTTTGGCATCCTGCTGGAGCCTGAACCGGTGGTCGTCTGATGGCGACCGCCGCAAAGGTCTACACCGGGCCAGACATCGCGCTCTGGCGCCGCCTGGTGCTGCGCCATGCGCGGCAGCTTGCGATCGTGCTGACCGTCCTCTGGGTGGTGCTGATGATGGCCGGCGAGGCCGGATGGCGCAAACCGACGGGGCTGGCAACCGGAATGTTCGGGCTGGTCGCGGCCATGGTGGTGCTGGCCGTGTGGGCAGGCCGCGAACGCGAGCGCCTGGTGCGCGAGGCGCCGCTGCCGCAGTTCCTCAAGCGCAAGCTGCGTGACACCTATCCGCACCTGAGCGCCAAAGACACCGAGCTGGTCGAGCGCGGGCTGCGGCAGTTTTTCCTGGCCTGCGTGCGCAGCAAGGGCAAGTTTGTGGCCATGCCCTCACGCGTGGTCGACAGCATGTGGCACGAATTCATCCTGCACACGCGCGCCTACCGCGAGTGGTGCGACCTCGTGCTGGGCCGTTTCATGGACCATGTACCGGCTGAAGTGCTGGGCCGCCGCGCTTCCAGCAACGACGGCCTGCGGCGCGCGTGGTACTGGGCCTGCCGCGACGAAGCCATCAAGCCGCGCTCGCCCAGCCGCCTGCCGCTGCTCTTTGCCCTGGACGCGAAGCTGGCGATCCCCAACGGCTTTCATTACCTGCCCGACTGCAGCCAGCCTCAGCGTGACGATGGAACAGGCGGTTCAGCGGGCGCTTATTGCGGCGAAAGCTTTTCCGACGGCAGCTACAGCGGCGACGCGGACGGGTTCGGCGGATCCGAGGGCAGTAGTGACGGTGACGGAGGCAGTGATGGCGGTAGCGACGGTGGTGGATGCGGCGGAGGTTGCGGCGGAGGTGGGGATTAGCACGTGGCCGAGGGTTGAAAGGCCAACGAAAAAGCCGCCTGAAGGCGGCTTTTTGACGTTTGCTATGTTTTTAATAGCTGCTTGCGC
>NZ_JBFUCA010000266.1:0-5734 GCF_056405475.1 Polaromonas sp. P1_G4 | reverse complement strand
ACGGGTCGAGAGGCGGTCTTTTTCTTCGCTCATGCCGAGCTTCTTGAGGGCGTTCGTCAGCCAGGCCGCATCGTCCACATGCTTGCCGGCCTCGGTGTGCTTGAGGATGGCTTCACGGATCGTCAGGCGTTCAAAGGGCTTGCTCAGATCAATTGGTCCCCCGAGCCGGCCGGTTCCATAGTTCAGCTCGAGCGACCCGCAAACTTTTTGTGCCACGTCACGGATCAGCGCTTCGGTAAACGTCATCAGGTCCGAGTAATTCCACCAGGCGGCGTAGAACTCCATCATGGTGAACTCGGGGTTGTGGCGGACGCTGATGCCTTCGTTGCGGTAGCTGCGGTTGATCTCAAAAACACGCTCGAAACCGCCGACGATGAGGCGCTTGAGGTAGAGCTCAGGCGCGATGCGCAAAAACATCTCCTGGTCCAGCGCGTTGTGGTGCGTCTTGAACGGCTTGGCATTGGCGCCGCCCGGGATGGGGTGCAGCATGGGGGTTTCGACTTCAAGGAAATCGTTTGCGACCATGAATTCACGGATGCTGCTGACCGCCTTGCTGCGCGCCATGAACCGTTTGCGCGCCTCCGCATCCATGATCAGGTCGACATAACGCTGGCGGTATTTGACTTCCTGGTCGGCCATGCCGTGGAATTTGTCGGGTAGGGGGCGCAGGCTTTTGGTGACCAGGCGCAGGCTGGTCGCATGGATCGAAAGTTCACCGGTCCGCGTCCGGAACACTGTGCCGGTCGCCTCGACGATGTCGCCCAGGTCCCAGTGCTTGAAGGCGCTGTGGACTTCCTCGCCGACGCCCTCATTGTTGATATAGAGCTGGATGCGGCCGCCGGTAGGGCCGAACGAAGCATCCTGCAGCGTCGCAAAGCTCGCCTTGCCCATCACGCGCTTGAGCATCATGCGGCCTGCGACATGAACCTTGATCGCCAGCGGCTCGAGTTCCTCGTTGGTCTTGTCGCTGTACTTTTCGAAAACCTCTGCCGCCCGGTGCGTCGGCTTGACGTCGTTGGGGAAGGCGACGCCCCGGCCTTCGGCCTGCCGTTGGCGCATGGCCTTGAGCTTTTCGCGGCGTTCGGCGATCAGCTGGTTCTCGTCTTGGGCAGGGGGCACGGTGTTGTTATCGGACATGGTCAGAAGGTGTGAAAACGATCGGGGGCGCTGCCAAAGCCGGTTTGCAGCTGTTGCGGACAAAGCGCCAAACCGTTGATTTTAGTTTTTTAAGTGGCTGGTTTCCCCATTCAGGGCCGGCTGCCCCTATTTAAGCCTTGATAATCCCGCCTATGTACCTGCGCGCCGGCGTTTTTTCCCTGGGTTTGCTCATGGCCAGCCGCCTGCTCGGCCTCCTGCGGGAATCGGCCCAGGCCGCTGCTTTTGGCGCCACCGGACTTGGCGATGCGGTGATTGTGATGTTCACCCTGCCGGACTTGCTGGTCGGCATATTGTTCAGCGGCGCCCTGGGTTACGTGTTGTTGCCGGAATGGGCGCGCCAAACGCCTGCGCAACAGGATGCCAGCCAGAAAAAAGTCGCACGGGCGCTGCTCGGCACTGGTCTTGTACTGGCTTTGCTGATCTGGTTACTTCGGGGTGCGCTGTCCCATGCGCTTGCACCTGGCCTGCGCGGCGAAATGGCCATCCTTGGCCGTGACTCGCTGGCCTGGAGCGCCGCCGTGCTGCCGCTGGCCATGCTGGCCGCGCTCTGGGTAACGCGATTGCAGCATGAACGGGATTTCGTAGGCATGTACAGCGGCAATCTTGTGGTCAACCTGCTGCTGGTTCTTGCGCTGTTCCTGGCGCCGCAAAACAGCGGAGATCGAACTGTCTTTATCCTGGGCTGCTTCCTTGTGCTGGCGATGGTCGCGCGCCTCGGCTGGCTGGCCTGGCGGCTTCCGCAGGCTGCGCCGACTGGTCCGGCGGCGATGGCTATGCCGGCCCCGCCTGCTGCGGGCATATGGATCTGGGCCGGCCTGTCTTCGGGCCTGCTGCTGCTGTTGCCCCTGATGGGGCGCAGCCTGGCGTCCCAGGCCGGGGAGGGGGCCCTCGCAGACTTTAATTACGCCTGGAAGCTGGTGGAGTTGCCGCTGGTGCTCGCGGTGCAGCTCGTGGCCAGTCTGGCTTTTCCGGCAATCACCCGCACCGAAGTAGGCTCTGCGGAACGCGACAGGGCTTTGCAAATTGCCTTTCTCCTGGCCTGGACCCTGGCTTGCGCAGCGATCGCCGTGGTGGGCAGCTTTTCGCTGCCGCTTGCCCAACTGCTGTTTGGCTGGGGCCGCATGGATGCCGGGCATCTGGAAGTTATTGCGCGCTGGGGGGCCATCGGTATCTGGTCACTGCTGCCACAGGCTTTGATCGCCGTATTGCTGACAGTCATGGCTGCATCGGGGCATATGCACCGCGCAGTCTGGGCTTATGTCGCCGGCCTGACTGCGCTCGCCGTTGCAGCTTGGTCCGGGCTTGCCGGAGGCGCGCTTGTGATGGGGGCGCTCAATGCCGTACTGGCGGGCATCACACTCGCCATGTTATTTACCGAGCGCGAGCAGCTTCACCGGGCGCTGCCGTGGCGTGCCATGCTTGCCCCGTTGGCCGCTTGCCTGCTTCTGGTCGTGGCCAGTCGCTGGTTTGGCCGCTRGAATTTTCTGCCCAGCGCGCTGGCAGCCAGCTTTTTTGCGGTAGTGGTGCTGGCCAGCGCGCTGCTGGCCAGCCCTTTGCTGCGCAGTTTTCTGGGCCGCCAGCCGTTGGCCGTGCCGCAGGCCGGCGGGCAATAATGGCTTATTCCTCTTTCGTTCCATGATTGACTTACTGAMCATTACCAACCAGCCGGAGCTGGCGAAACGCTGTGACCGGATGCCGGCCATGCGGCTGTTTGTGGACCTTGAACGCAATGGCAAGGCCGAGCGCCAGGCCGGGCGCAACACTTTCATCAGTACGCACCAGATTGACGATGTGGGCCGTGTCAAGGCAGTTTTACGGCATTCGCGTCTCATGGTTCGCGTCAATCCATACCGGCTCGATCAGCCGGCTGCAGCCCGTGCGGAGGTCGATGCTGTGCTTGCGCAAGGGGCCGACCTGCTGATGCTTCCGATGTTTTCGACCGCGCAGGAATTGCGGAGCTTCTGCGAAATCGTCGATGGCCGTGTGCCGGTAGTGCCCCTGCTCGAAACCGTGGGTGCGCTCGAATCGCTCGAGCAATGGCTGGACACGCCGGGGCTTGGAGAGGTCTTCGTCGGCCTGAATGACCTGCACTTGGCGATGGGCTGCCGCTTCATGTTCGAGCCGTTGGCCCAGGGCCATGTTGACCGCGTAGCGGCAGCGGCAAGGCGGCGGGGTTTACCGATGGGCTTTGGCGGGATCGCCCGCGCAGACGAGGGCTCACTTCCCGGCCGCGATGTTATGGGTGAGCATTTGCGCCTGGGTTCGCAGGCGGTGATTCTTTCGCGGACTTTCAACAGACCCGATGCCGATATGCCGTTTGAGGCGGCCGTGGCTGAATTGCGGAAGTTTGAGGAAGCGCTGGCGCAGCGCACACCGGACCAGCAGGAGGCCGACCGGCTTCGTGTCGCTGCCGTCATTCTGCAGGTAGCAGAACAAGTGGGCAAAGCTGCATGAAGCGCCTGATGGACGTCGTGTTGTCGCTGCTGGCCCTGCTGTTTTTGTCGCCGGTATTGCTATTGGCGGCAATGGCTATTGCGCTGGAAAGCGGTCTGCCTGTCATCTTCAGCCAGACCCGGATGGGTCTGGGGGGCCGCGAGTTCCGGATGTTCAAATTTCGCAGCATGCAGCTGGATGCGGCTTCCGTGGGGTCGTATTTCACACAGGCCAATGACCCCCGGATCACGCGTGTCGGGCGCTTCATACGTCGCACCAGCATTGATGAGCTGCCGCAGATATTCAACGTCCTCAAAGGTGACATGAGCCTGGTGGGGCCGCGGCCGGATGTACCTGCTCAACAATTGCTGTACGCACCTGCGGATTGGGAAAAGCGCTGCAGCGTGCCGCCCGGCATCACCGGCCTGGCGCAGGTGATGCTGCGCTCGGAAGCCACGGCAGGTCAGCGGCTGGCGCTGGACCTGCAATATGCGAATACCGCGTCATGGTGGTTCGACCTGAAGATCATCTGGTGGACGCTGGCACGTCTGAGTGGAAGAGGAAGCAACTGAATGTGCGGCATTTTTGGATATTGGGACCGGGAATGTACGCCGGTGAGTGACGCGGCCCTCGACGTGATGGCGCAGAAGCTGCTGCACCGCGGCCCGGACGACGGTGGTATCTGGCACCGGCCCCAGCGCGGTGTGGCCATCGGCAACCGGCGCCTGTCGATCATCGACCTGGGTGGCGGCCACCAGCCTTTTGTCAGTGACGACGGTCAGGTCGCAGTGGTGCAGAACGGTGAAATCTTCAACTACATCGAGCTGGCTGCTGAACTGCGCGCGCAGGGTGTGCGGCTGGACACGCAGAGCGACACCGAGGTGATCCTGCGCCTGTATGAGCGCGAAGGCATCAGCTGCATCAGCAAGCTCAATGGCATGTTCGCGATCGCGATTGACGACGCGCGCCAGGATGCGCTTTACCTGGTTCGTGACCGCATTGGCGTCAAGCCGCTCTATATCTCCGACGATGGCCAGCGCATGCTGTTCGGTTCGGAAATCAAGGCAATATTGCCGCTAGCCCAATCACAACGTGCGCAACCAGCTATTGATTTGGTAGCAATCCATCATTACCTGAGCTTCAACTACATCCCCGTACCGTGGACGATTTACGAAGGCATCAAACACGTGATGCCCGGCACCTGGATGAAATTCACCCGGACGGGTGTTGAAACCCAACGCTGGTGGAGCCTGGCCGACCAGCGCGAACAAGACTACGGCTTTGAGGACTGGTCCGAAGAGTTCATGGCGATTCTCGACGACGCCACGCGCATTCGCCTGCGGGCCGATGTGCCCTGGGGCGCTTTCCTGTCGGGCGGGGTGGACTCGAGCAGTATCGTTGGCCTGATGGCCAGGCATGTCAACCGGCCTGTCAAGACTTTCTGCATCGGTTTTGAAGACCCTCGTTACGACGAGTCGGCTTTTGCACTGCAGGCCGCCCGGCGTTTTGGCTGTGACCACACACAGGAGACGGCCGAGCTGAACATGCTGTCACGCTGGCCGCAGGTGTTGCATCACCTTGACCAGCCGCACGGTGACGCTTCATTCATGCCGATGCTGCGCGTGAGCGAGCTGGCGGCAAAACACGTCAAGGTGGTGCTGACCGGTGACGGTGGCGACGAGCTGTTTGCCGGCTATGACAAATACGCGCAGTTCTTTGCCCGACCCGACGCGCAGACCCTGCCGACGCCTGATTTTCAGCGCCAGTATTTCGATTCGATTTCGTTGTTTTCACCCGCCGCCAAGGCGGCGTTGTATCAGCCGGTGGCGCGTGAAAACCTGTCCGGGCTCGACAGCTTTACGCAGGTTGCCCGGCCCCGGTTTGAGGAGGCCGGTCATTTCGACCGGGTCAACCAGGCGTTGTATCTGGATATGCAGTTACTGCTGTCCGGCAACAACCTGGTCAAGCCAGACCGCATGGGCATGGCGGTCAGCATCGAAGCGCGCACGCCTTTCCTTGATTACCGGATGATGGAGCTGGCCTTTCGCTCGCGCGGCACGACCAAGCTGTCAGCGCAGGGCGACAAAAAACACTGGTTCAAACAAGCCGTGGCACCGCTGATTGGCGATGAACTGGCGTTTCG
>NZ_JBFUCA010000265.1:0-5743 GCF_056405475.1 Polaromonas sp. P1_G4 | reverse complement strand
TCATCCCGCCCAGAGTGCCCGCCACCACACCCGCCGCTACCACTGCCAATGCCACTGCGCTCGTATTACCCGACACAAAAGAGGCGACGCAAGCATTCCTTCTGATGATGGAGATGCAAGAGTACAAAACCGCTGAACTCAAGCTCGGCACCTGCATCCCGGCTGTTGATGCCAAGTACTCAGGTCAAATCGCCTGCACGGTGTCACTAAAAATTGGGGCTGGAAGTTCTGAAACCCAGGCAGATTTTTACCGTCGTGGTAATAAATGGGTGGCCCAACCGAGCAGCTCGCAAGATAGGTTGCCGTTTCCGGATCCCAAGCTTTGAACGTGATGACTAACAGTGTCGCTCTGCGGCCGAGTCTGGCCGCCGGCCATCTTCAACGCCACGCCTCAAGATGAAAATTTGCGCCGAATGTCAGTCGCCTGCCCCAGATGCACTTCTGGCGTGTTCCGCCTGTGGCTGCGGCATCTTCGTTGAACCAGATGCCCCGAACACCGAGAAGCGTGCTGATTCAGATTTCGTCGTGCTGCTTAAATGGTCGCTCGGCTACTTGCTATCTGCGGTGCTGTTGGGCGTGGTCACATCCATTTTGGCGAACATGCTGTTACGCAGCGGTCTCAGAGCGGCGGCAGAGGGAATGGTCACATCGCCCATCATGTTAATTCCTGTTCTCACGATACTGTTCTTTGCGTTCTATTCAAGTCGCTATCACAACCCCATCGCCCGGGCCGGCGCGCTGTACCTGGCAATCTCGGTTCTTGGACTCGGTGTGCACTTGCTAAGCTCCGGGCGCCCGGCCGAGTACATTGCCGCCGCGGCAAGCACCCTTTTCTTTGGACTGATTGGCACTGCCATCGCCTTCTTCTTCAGGCGGAAGGAGCCATAAGGCAAAACCCGCGCTCCCACCACCCCAGGCACAAACCGCCTATTGCACGTGGCATTCCCGCCGCAGTAAGGCCAGCGCGTCGTGTAGCGCATGAGCGGCATCGCTTTGCAGCGTGGCCTGCGCCTCTTCTACAAAGTCATCCCACAAGCTAGCGTAGGCGTCCTGGTGCTGCACCGGCGCGTGGTCCACGATGTACTCGTGGGCCAGCGCGGGCTTGAACCCGGATTTGCGGATCTTGCGCAGCAGGGTCGCGGCGCTTTTCTCGGTCAGCAGGGTCTTGGGCGCGGAGCCGGCGGCCACGCACAGGAACAGGGTCAACAGCGAACCATCGTCCGCATTGCCGCCGGTCACCTTGCTCCACACAGCGGATGCCTGACGGTCATGGTGATCGACCTCGTTCAGGCCGTCTTCAACCCAGAAATACCGGCCCATGAAGGCCGGGCTGCGGTCAAACAGCTGGCGCGGCGGCAAGGTCGCGTCGAGTATTTTTGGCGCGTCGGCCATCACGGACTGACGCACTGCCTCCACCACATCCCGCAGGTGGGCAGGCAGCTTTTTCGGAACGGCGAGCGGTAGCGCCGCCGGATCAGCCTCGTGTTTTTTGCGCAAGGCGGCAATCATCTTCTCGAACGCGACCCAGTCGGGCATCTCGGTGCGGCCCGTCGCCAGCACCAGCAAGGCGGTGCGAATCACCGCTTCGGCATCCTTGCCCGCGTCTTCGAGTTCGGCGGCGTCCATGCCCAGCTCTCCGGCAAGCCAGATGGCCGAATCCACAACCTGCGCCACATGGCTGCGCCTGGCAAGTTCGGCCTGGTAGTCGGCCAGGTTGCGCAGCGACCATTTGGCCAGCAGCGGAATGTGCCCGTCGGTGAAGCCGCCGCGTTCATTCATGCCGAAGTGGCTGTTTTGCGGCATGGCGATCAGGGCTTTGAGCATGTCCGAGCCACCCTTGGAGCGCGACAGCAGCGAGAAATCGCGCAGCGATTCAGCCGCTTGGTGGAGGTCCCCCTGGCAGGAATGTTCGAGGTACAGGCTGATCAGGTTCACCATGCGGTCACGGGCTTTTTCAAGGTCCGGGCGCAGGAACTCATTGCCGAAATAACGCGCAATCTGCACCATGCCCTTGGGGCCTTCGACCCGCATGGCTTCGATTTTTTCGGCATCGATGATGCCGTGCTGCACGCCGTATTGCAGTGCCTTTTCAAAAAAGGCGCGCGTATCGTAGAGCGAGATGACGGAAGGCGACGACATGGGCGTTTGCAAATTCAGATCGCCGATTCCTCGTCGGACTCACGCGCCGTCGGCGTGGCCTTGCCGCGATCGGTGTCGCCGGTCTCAACCTTGCCGTCGTCGTCCTGCACATCGTCCTCATTCTCTTCATTCTCCTCATCGGAAGCCGCCTTGTGCGCACTGCCCTTGGCGCGCAGCACCATCAGCGTTTCAATGAACAGGTCAGGTAGTTCGTAACGCAGCAGCCAGGCGAGCTGCATCCAGTCCTGGTCGGCGATCTCATCCAGCTGGACACGTGGCCTTTCGTAGGCCGAGGCCAGCAGCGCGGACTGGGACAGCATCTTGCCGTACTCGTCGGCCAGCTCAAAGCTGCCGCTGCGCGCAAAGGCCTCGACGCGGCTCCACTGGTCGGAAAAGTAATCAGCGAGGGCTTCGCTGCCACCGTCCAGGTCGCCAATCGCGGTGAGAAATTCCAGCGGGTCAGCGTCCTCCCGGAAGATCACCGCATTGACCATGCCACGCAGGTGCGTGCGGGTCAGGTCCTTGTAGAGCTTTTCAATCACCACGGCACGGGCAAACTGCGCGGGCGTGACCAGCAGGCTGACCACCGACTCCTTGGAGTTGTCGTACTCGCGAATGACGGCCAGGACGTCCTTGGGCGGCAACTGCTCCAGCACCACCATCAGCGCTGCATCACCTTCGGCGTCGGCCAGCCCGACCAGTGCAGCCTCGGCGCCGACGATGTCGCCGGCCGCAATCAGGCTTTGGGTTTTTTCGATCAGGGCGAGATGTGTTGTCATCAGTGTTTTACCTTCCAGGTCATGCTTGCTTGCGTCAGTCTTTGGCGTCAAAGCCCTGCTGGACCAGCCAGTCGGAACCTGCCTCGTGGCGTGCCCGGGCATCGGCGCTTTGCTCACGATCGTCATCGCCCTCAAACATCACCAGGGCGCCGTCACCGTTCTCATCACTGTCTTCGTCGTCATCGCCGTCACCATCTGCTTCGGCGCTCACGATGGACGCGGCCACCGGCAGACCGGCCATGTATTCCAGCCCCGCCGTCAGCGTCAGGAATTTCTCCCCGCCGGGCGCCTGCAGAACGATGTGCGCCAGGTCCTGAGCCCAGGGCGCCAGCACAAAGCCATCCGCCAGGCTGGCCCAGGCCGGAAAGCCGTCGGTCTCGACATCGTGGGTGAGCAGGTGTTCCATCACGTTTTTTTCCGTGAAATCAAACCCCTGGTGAAACACCACCGCCACCATCTCGGGGCTGGTGTCCATCATCTGGACCAGAAAGGCCATCTCCTGGCGTTTGCCGGCCAGGCGCTGGTGCAGCACGTCACGCCCCTCGGAGTCGAATCGCAGGTCGTCCATCTCGGACTGGTAGGCCGAACGCAGGTCGAGGAAATAGGGGGAGACACTCATGCTGCCGGGTTTTTCATGGGGTGTTCTTCTTTCGGTCAGCGAGGGTCACAGCAGTGGGTTGAAATAATCGGCCCAGATCACACGCGCCGTGTCTATCGGGCTGTCGAGCAGGTTGCGACGGCGGTTGTCGTCATAGGCCTGGCGCTTGTCCGCATCCGACAGCACCTCATAGGCCTGCTGCACCGCCCTGAAACGCTCAGGCGCCTCGGGGTTGGCATTTTTGTCCGGGTGCCAGAAGGAGGCTTTCTGGCGAAAGGCTTTTTTGACATCGGCCAGCGTTGCTGCGCTGTCCAGGCCGAGGGCGGTGTAGTGATCAGTCATGCAAAGGTGGCTGTGTCCTGGACCGCAGACAGGGAGCTGCACGGCATGTTGAAGACTCACGAAGTGAGGGGGAGTCGCCGGCGCGCGCGGCGGAGGGATCAAGGATTATGCCTGTCTGGCGGCGTGCAGGCTGGCGGCGGGAAAATGGCCTTGGTTCGCACTTGCCGCCAGCCCGATCAACATCTATTGCTTATCAATGCAGCCAGCCTCACCTTGGACGCGGCGATGCGGGCCCCGAGCTGCGTCGGATCGGGTATTCTCTGACGGCGCCGAGTCCAGCAACTAGTGTTCTTGTCGAGCGCTGGAATAACGACCACGCAATCCCCACCCGCAAGATGCCCCATACGCAGAAAAATTTTGTGAGGGAAGCTCTTTGAGCGACTATAGACCTGACATTGACGGGCTTCGCGCCATTGCAGTCCTGTCAKTCATCAGCTTTCACGCCTTCCCGACGTGGCTTGAAGGAGGMTTTGTAGGCGTTGACGTTTTTTTTGTCATCTCGGGATACCTGATCTCCCGCATCATCCTCACCTCCCTCCATACGGGGCAATTCAGCATCCTTGGTTTTTATCAACGGCGAGTGCTGCGAATTGTGCCGGCGCTGACGGTCGTCCTGATCGCCGTATTTGCCGTTGGCATAGCCCTGCTGTTGCCCTCCGACCTTCGAGACCTAGGCGCGCACACCCTTGGAGGAGCGGGATTCTTCTCAAACCTCCTGCTCTGGCGGGAGACAGGTTACTTTGACACCTCGTCATCGGCTAAGCCGCTCCTTCACCTTTGGTCGCTCGGCGTGGAAGAACAGTTCTATTTGCTGTGGCCCGTGTTACTTTGGACCGCTTACAAGCGCCGGGGCGGTGTTGTGGCACTCCTGGCCGCAGTCGGACTTGGGTCGTTTGTGCTCAGCGTCATGACGCTTGAATCTAATCCTGCGGCCGCGTTTTATTCGCCTGCAGCCCGGTTCTGGGAGTTGCTTGCCGGAGCAGCTCTCGCGCAATCCAGCTCAAAATCGAACGCTGGTCGCATTCAACGGTGGCAACGCATCGTCAGCGCAGATATGCTATCAACTCTTGGAGGGTTAACCCTTGCGCTGAGCATATTCTTTACTTCGGAGCTCCATGGATTTCCAGGTTGGTGGGCTATTCCTCCGGTTGTCGCGGCCTTTTTACTCATCGCGGCCGGGCCCGTAGCCTGGCTCAACCGAATGGTGCTTTCACAGCCACTATTAGTATGGATCGGCCGGATCAGCTTTCCGCTTTACCTCTGGCACTGGCCGCTCCTCGCATTTCCGCATATTCTTGGTGGCGCCAGCGCATCTATGACAACGCGCGTTGCGGCGGTTGCAGCTAGCTTTGTTCTTGCCTGGCTAACTTTTGCCTTTATTGAGCGCCCAGTCCGCTCGGCCAGAAGGCTTTCTCAACCACGTCTCGCCGGTTTTCTCCTTGCTCCGCTGATCCTGGCCGGCATGGGCGGCTTCCTTGCATTGCAAACGGAAGGCTTGGGCCAGCGTCCCTGGATTCAGTACTGGGCTCGTTTCGATAAGAGCATCGCGATGAGTCCGCAGGCTAAGGACTGCTTCGACCTTCCCTCAGCGCACACGGCAGAAACGTGGATGTGTACCTGGGGCAAATCCGGGCCAGTCTCGACATTCGTCATAGGCGACAGCCACGCGCTCAGCGTGCTGCCCGCGCTTGAGGCGCTATCGACAGAAAATCGTGAGCGGATCGCCTTTGCTGGCGCATCCGGTTGCCCACATTTGCTTGGCATCCAGTCGGTACGCGACAAGGAAGGTGCGGTAGATTGCTTGCTCTTGAACGAGCGCGCTTTCGACTATGTAGTGAAGAATGGCATCCCGGCCGTTTTTCTCTTTGCCAGAGGGACTTACTAC
>NZ_JBFUCA010000264.1:0-5763 GCF_056405475.1 Polaromonas sp. P1_G4 | reverse complement strand
CGGCGCGCTTGAGAGCCAGCGCAAAAGAACCGCCCATCAGGCCGCATCCAATGAGACCTAATTGTTCAAACATGTCGTGGTACCAGGGGTTTTGTGAGTTCGTGCATTAATCGCTGACAGGATAGGTTCCGAGAACCTTGTAAAAGGCGCACATTTGTTGCAGGTCAGCCAGTGCCGCCTTGACGTGGTCCTGCGACGGATGGCCTTGCAAATCGATATAAAAATAATATTCCCACTGGCCGGAGCGCGCCGGGCGCGATTCAAAGCGGGTCATGGAGACGCCATGGGCTTTCAACGGCATCAGGATGTCATGGACGGCGCCGGGGCGGTTGGGTACGGAGACCACCAGGCTGACACAGTCTTTGCCGGAGACGGGGGGGGAGGGCAGTGTTTGCGGCAGGCACACCACGGCAAAGCGCGTGCGGTTAAACGCGTCGTCCTGAATGGCGTGGGCGGCCGTATACAGGCCAAACTGGGTGGCGGCCCGGTCACTGGCAATGCCGGCCCATGCGGAGTTGGTGGAGGCAAGGCGTGCACCTTCAGCATTGCTGGAGGCTGCCCGGCGCTCCACATTGGGGAGGTGCGTGGTCAACCAGCCCTGGCATTGGGCCAGGGCCTGGGGGTGTGCATACACGGCTTCGATACCTTCCAGGGACTCGGAAAGCCGCAGGAGGTTGTGGCGCACCATCAGGCTGATCTCGCCAACGATGTGCAGGGGGGAGTTCAGGAACAGGTCGAGAGAGCGGGACACGACGCCCTCGGTCGAGTTTTCGACCGGCACAACCCCGTAGCTGGCGCTGCCGGCAGCCGTTGCACGAAAAACCTCGTCGATGCTGACACAGGGTACGTGCTCGATGCTGGCGCCAAAAAACTGCAGTGCCGCCTGTTCACTGAACGTGCCGGCAGGGCCGAGATATGCCACGCGTACGGGAGACTCCAGTGCCAGGCACGCCGACATGATTTCGCGCCATACGGCAGCAACATGTTCGTTTTTGAGCGGCCCTTGATTGGCTTGCTGGATCTGCTCAATAACCTGCGCAACCCGGTCCGGGCGGAAAAAGGGCGTACCCTCGCGCTTCTTGACTTCGCCGACCTGCTCCGCGACTTGGGCGCGGCGATTCAGCAAGGCGAGCAGTTCTCGATCCAGTGCATCAATCTGTACGCGTAAATCTGCAAGATGGGTGGTCATGTCAGAGACCACCCGGCCATGCGGCGGGCGCTGCAAATCTGCCGGAAAAGCGAACCATAATGAGGGCGAAAAAACATTTCATCCTAGGCGTGTTTTTGTTCGAATTCTCGCATGTACTCCACCAGTGCCTGGACACCGGCCAGTGGCATGGCGTTGTAAATGCTGGCGCGCAGCCCTCCCACTGACTTGTGACCCTTGAGCTGAAGCAAGCCCCGTGCCTTGGCGCCTGAGAGAAATGCGTCGTTCCGTGATTCGTCCCGCAAGAAAAATGGAACGTTCATCCGGGACCGGCAGTTTTTGTCGACCTTGTTGAGATAAAACTGCGAGCCGTCAATGGCGTCATACAGAAGCTGCGCCTTGGTTTTGTTGCGCGCCTCCATTGCGGCAATGCCGGTAGCGCCGCCTTCTTGCTGGCGCTTGAGCCACGCGAAGGTAAGGCCTGCAATGTAGATTGCGTACGTGGGGGGCGTGTTGTACATGGACTGGTTGTCCGCTACGGTCTTGTAGTCAAAAGCGCTGGGGCAAATCGCCAGCGCACGGCCAAGCAGGTCTTCCCGGATGACCACCAGCGTGACACCTGCAGGCCCCAGGTTTTTTTGTGCACCTCCAAATGCCAGGCCAACGAGAGACCAGTCAACCGGCCGCGATGCTACATGAGAGGAAAAATCGATGACCAGTGGTGCATCGCTTCCCAAGGCCTTAAGGTCCGGAAGGCTTTGAAACTCTACACCGTGGATGGTTTCATTGGTGCACAGGTGGACGTAGCTTGCGTCCGGCCGCAACTTCCAGCCGGACGGAGGTGGTAGCAGTGTGTGCCCGTTGTCTGCATTGCTCGCAGCGAGCTGGACATCGCAATACTTGCGTGCCTCTTTTTGCGATTTTTCACTCCAGCTGCCTGTTACCACGAAATCGGCCGAACGACCCTGCGAGACATTGAGGGGAACAATGGCATTTTCGGCAAGTCCGCCGCCCTGCATGAACAGGATCTTGAAGTGGGCCGGAATGGCCATCAGCTCGCGGAAATCGGCCTCCGCGTTTTCATAAATGGAAATGAACTCCTTTCCACGGTGACTCATCTCCATCACGCTCATGCCGCTGCCGTGCCAGTCCAGCATTTCGCCCGCCGCCTGCCGCAAAACCTCTTCGGGCAGGTTCGCCGGGCCAGCGGAAAAATTGAAAGGACGGGTCATTTCTTGGCGGGCGGCTTGCCTGCTCCCGGCGCGGGGCCGGTGCCAATGATCTTCAGCGCCACGTCGTCGAACTGCTTGGCACGTGCGAGGACGTCGGCACGCGATGCTTCTACCAGCTTTTGTACAAAGACATTGCCCAGCTCGGGCGCCGTAGCCTGGTATTTCTTGACGGCAGGTGATTCAAAAAAAGCAGCAAGCTGCTGGAGTTCTTCCTGTGTGAACCGTTCTGAATACGCGGGTACCAGCGATTCGGCACTGACTTTGCTGACCTGCTTGCTGATCAGCTGGCTCGCATCATCGGCATATTTCTTGAGTTCGGCGTTAAGTTCTTCAGACGCTTTTGGCTGCTTGGCTTTGGGAACATTTGCGTCCATTTTTGGAGCCCATTTAACAATGAGTTCCTGCGCCGTGGTGCCCGCAAGCTGGTTCACCAACCGGTCAAGCTCCGGCCCTTGCTGCAGCGCGACCACTTTTTTGGCCAGCTCTGTTTTTGGATCTGCTGCCTGCGCGTGAACAGCCGTGGCGCCGCAGGCCATGGCAGCGACCGTGATAGCGGTAAGGAAAATTTTCATCAGGTACTTTCGATGTTGGGGGTGTCTGTGCCGGTACCGGTTTCAGTATCGGGTTCGTCCAGCGAGGCATCGTTTTCAACGATGCGCTGAAGGCCGCTTAATTGTGAACCTTCGTCAAGGCCGATGAGCGTAACACCCTGTGTAGCCCTTCCCATTTCGCGGATTTCGCTGACGCGCGTGCGGACCAGCACGCCCTTGTCGGTGATCAGCATGATCTCGTCGTCCACGTGAACCAGCGTGGCTGCGACCACCTTGCCGTTGCGCTCGCTCTGCTGGATGGCGATCATGCCCTTGGTGCCGCGGCCGTGACGCGTGTATTCGGTGATGGACGTGMGTTTGCCATATCCGTTCTGGGTGGCTGTGAGCACACTTTGCTGCTCGTCTTCGGCGACCAGCATGGCGATCACGCCCTGGCCGTCTTCGAGCATCATGCCGCGCACGCCACGCGCATTGCGGCCCATGGGGCGCACGTCGTTTTCGTCGAAGCGCACGGCCTTGCCGCCGTCACTGAACAGCATCACGTCGTGCTTGCCGTCAGTCAGCGACGCACCAATCAGGTAGTCTCCCGCGTCAAGGTCGACCGCGATGATGCCGGCCTTGCGCGGATTGTTAAATTCGTCCAGAGCGGTTTTCTTCACGGTGCCCATCGAGGTGGCCATGAAGACGTACTGATCAGCCGGAAAGCTGCGCTTTTCGCCCGTGAGAGGAAGGACGACGGTGATTTTTTCACCTTCCTGCAAAGGGAACATGTTGACGATGGGACGCCCGCGCGAGCCGCGAGAACCGGCGGGTACTTCCCAGACCTTGAGCCAGTAGAGCCGGCCGCGATTGGAAAAGCACAGAATGTAATCGTGCGTGTTGGCGATGAAGAGCTGGTCGACCCAGTCGTCTTCCTTGGTGGCGGTGGCCAGCTTGCCGCGGCCGCCGCGTTTTTGCGCCCGGTATTCCGACAGCGGCTGGCTCTTGATATATCCGGTGTGGGAAAGCGTCACCACCATGTCGGTGGGGGTGATCAGGTCTTCGGTACTGAGATCAAACGAGCTGTGCTCGATCTGGCTGCGGCGGGCGCCGAGCTTTGTCTGGCCGAATTCCAGCTTGATAGCCGACAGTTCCTCGCCAATGATGATGGAAACCCGTTCTGGTTTTGCCAGGATGTCGAGCAAGTCATCGATCTCAGCCATGACTTCCTTGTACTCAGCCACGATCTTGTCCTGCTCCAGGCCGGTCAGGCGTTGCAGGCGCATCTGCAGGATTTCCTGTGCCTGCGTTTCCGAGAGGCGGTACAGCCCGTCGTTGCCCATGCCAAACATTTTCTCGAGGCCATCGGGGCGGTAGTCATCGGCGTTGACCACGCCGCCATCGGCACGCGTGCGGGTCAGCATTTCGCGCACCAGGCTGCTGTCCCAGGGGCGCAGCATCAGCTCTGCCTTGGCGACGGGAGGCGTGGGGGCGTTGCGGATGATGGCGATGAAGTCGTCAATATTGGCCAGGGCCACTGCCAGGCCTTCCAGCACGTGTCCGCGTTCGCGCGCCTTGCGCAGCGTGAACACGGTGCGGCGCGTCACGACTTCACGGCGGTGCGACAGGAAGACCTGGATCAGGTCCTTCAGGTTGCAAAGCTTGGGCTGGCCGTTGACCAGTGCCACCATATTGATGCCGAAGGTGTCCTGCAGCTGGGTCTGCTTGTACAGGTTGTTCAGCACTACTTCGGGCACTTCGCCGCGCTTGAGTTCAATCACCAGGCGCATGCCCGACTTGTCGCTCTCGTCCTGGATATGGCTGATGCCTTCGATTTTCTTCTCATGCACCAGCTCGGCCATGCGCTCCTGAAGCGTCTTTTTATTGACCTGGTAGGGGAGCTCGTCGACGATGATGGACTGGCGCTGGCCCTTGTCGATGTCCTCGAAATGGCACTTGGCACGCATGACCACCTTGCCGCGGCCGGTGCGGTAGCCGTCCTTGACGCCGTTGATGCCGTAAATAATGCCGCCCGTGGGAAAGTCAGGTGCGGGCACGATCTCCATCAACTCATCAATGGAGGCCCCCGGGTTTTTCAGCATGTGAAGGCAGGCATCGACCACTTCGTTGAGGTTGTGAGGTGGAATGTTGGTTGCCATGCCCACCGCAATGCCACCTGATCCGTTGACCAGCAGGTTCGGCAAACGCGTAGGCATGACCAACGGTTCCTGCTCGCTGCCGTCGTAGTTGGGGCCGAAATCGACGGTTTCCTTGTCAAGGTCGGCCAGCAGTTCGTGGGCGATTTTTGACAGGCGGATTTCGGTGTACCGCATGGCCGCAGCGTTGTCGCCGTCGACAGAGCCGAAATTCCCCTGGCCGTCAACCAGCAGGTGGCGCAAGGAAAAGTCCTGSGCCATSCGSACMATGGYGTCGTAGACYGACTGGTCGCCGTGCGGATGGTACTTRCCGATSACATCGCCGACGATACGCGCTGACTTTTTGTAAGGGCGGTTCCAGTCGTTGTTCAGCTCGTGCATGGCAAAAAGCACGCGCCGGTGTACCGGCTTGAGGCCATCCCTTGCATCAGGCAGGGCCCGCCCAACGATCACGCTCATTGCGTAATCGAGGTAGCTTCGCCGCATTTCCTCTTCAAGACTGATGGGCAGGGTTTCTTTTGCGAACTGGGTCATGAGCGGCCTGGTTGGGATTTCGAGATTCTTGAAGGAAACCGCTGATTTTAAGGCCGGAGTTTAAAGCGATGGCCTGTGGCGGGACAGCAACAAATGCTGAAGAATCTTAAGTCTGTGTCAGACGAAGCCGATAGCGTGCTTGAAGGTTCAGACAGGTGTGGCAC
>NZ_JBFUCA010000263.1:0-5782 GCF_056405475.1 Polaromonas sp. P1_G4 | reverse complement strand
GACCAGGGCACGTTTGCCGCGCGGATCAAAGCCCTTGCGCTGCACACCGCGCACAAAGCCCTCCCCATCGAACATGTCGCCCACGAGCTTGCCGTTCGCGTCGCGCTTGACGGCATTGCAGGCGCCGGCGATGCGTACCGTGGGTGTGGCTTCGTCCAGCAAATCGACTGTCGTGACCTTGTGCGGCATGGTGATCAGCGCGCCTAGGAAATTCTCCAGGCAAGACACCGACCGCAGAAAGGCCGGGTAGTCTTCGGCCTTGCAACCCATGGGCACGACCACCGCGTTCACTCCCGCCTGTTCAAAGTAGGGGTTGTAGATCATCGGCGCCTTGAAGGAATGCGTCGGGTAGCCGATGTGGGCGATGAGTTCGGTATGGCCGTTGATCATGGAGGTTCCAGAAATTTGCAGTTAAAACCGCTGTTGAAAATAACGCCGAATAATCAGTGCTGACGGTCATTCGCCGGCAACAAAGACGCTTTTGACGATCAATACAGGCCAGGGGTGCCACCGCCGTCCACAGCGATGGCCGTGCCTTGAATGTGGCGGGCACTCTCCGAACACAGGAATATCGCAAGTGCGGCGACATCCTCGGGCGTACCCAGCCGGCTGAGTCCCTCGCGTGCGATTTGCGCTTGTCGTTCTTCTTCGACGGGTTTTCCACTTGCGGCTGCACGCTGCTGAAACAGCTGCGCTACACGGCCGGTTTCAGTCAAGCCCGGAAGAATGGCGTTGACATTGACGCCGTCCCGCTTTCCAAGCCCGGACAGGCCCTTGGTGAAGTTGTGCATCGCAGCGTTGACCGACCCACCGATCAGGAAGCCCGGGTCGGGCGTACGGGCAGCGCCGCCAATGATGTTGACAACGTGCCCACCCGCAGTTTTCAGCATCGGCCAAAACAGGCGGCACAGGTTCACACAGCCGAAGAACTTCAATGCAAAGCCGTCATGCCATGCGTCCTCCGGAAGATCCAGAAACGCACCGGCGCGCGTGGCACCCGCGGAATTGACCAACACGTCACAGCGTCCAAATCTTTCGGACACCAGGGTGAATACCGCTTTGCAACCTTCTTCGCCTCGAAGATCCGCAGCGCATATCTCAGGGCGGATTGCTCCGGTACTGGCAATCGCATCCGCGGCAGTCTTCAGGTTCTCAATGGACGATGCGGCCAAAACGGTCTGTGCACCGCGTGCAGCAAACGCAGCGGCGATGCCATGGCCAATGCCCCGGCTGGCGCCACTTATGACGATGACTTTTCCAGCGAACTCCTGTGACATGGCCGCTCTCTTTCTGATGATTTACGAAACCCTTGCGGCATTGATCGCCGAAACAGCGGCGCGCAAAGCCAGCAGGTAGCTGTCAGCGCCAAAGCCGCAGATCTGCCCCTTGACGATTTCGGCGAACACCGACACATGGCGGAAAGGCTCACGGGCGTGGATGTTCGACATGTGAAGCTCGACAACCGGCACGGTGAGGATGGCCAGGGCGTCGCGGATGCCGTAGCTGTAATGCGTCCAGGC
Organism: Polaromonas sp. P1_G4; assembly: GCF_056405475.1. Lineage (NCBI taxonomy): Bacteria > Pseudomonadati > Pseudomonadota > Betaproteobacteria > Burkholderiales > Comamonadaceae > Polaromonas > Polaromonas sp. P1_G4. Next base: position 4,262 of record NZ_JBFUCA010000263.1, on the reverse strand, counting down.
GCCGGCGTTGATCAGCACGGCGTCGACCTTGTCGGTGAATGCCTGGTGAATCCGTTCGCACATGTCGCATTCGCTGTTGGTCTGGAAATGTTCCACCTCGGCGCCGAGCTCCCGGCCCAAAGCCTGCAGGCTGGTGTTGATTTCGTCCAGCGTGATGGTGCCGTACTGCGCCGGATCGCGCTTGCCGAACATGTTGTGGTTGATGCCGTGAAGCATGAGCACTTTCATGGTGATTTCTTTCCTGGTGGTTGACGTTGTTTGTGGTGGTTTGATTTGCATGTGGGAGGGTCGAGTTGCTTAAAAAACGGGCAACTCGATCACCTGGCCGGTTTGGGCGGCCTGTGCGATGGCCTCGGTGACGCGCAGGTTCAGCAGGCCGTCGCGGGCACTGACCAGCGGCGGTGCTTCACCACGAATGACGGCGCCGAAGTGCTCCAGCTGGTGCTTGAGGGGATCGTCGCGGACCATGTCGGCCACGCTCTCGTCAAACGGCTTCCACCAGGAACGGTCTTCCGGCCTGGGATAGCTTTTCAGGCGCATGGTCGGAATCGACAGGCTTCCGTTGGTGCCCGAAATCACGTAGCAGTCTTCGTCGCCATAGCTTGGGTAGGCCTTGTTTTCCCGGGAGGTTTGCTYCCAGCTGCGCGCGCAGGCGGCGGTGTCCGACAGCATGAAGCTGCCCAGCGCGCCGTTGGCAAAACGCAGATTGATGGCCACCGTGTCTTCCACCGGAAAACCGCGTGTGGCATTGGAGGCAAAAGCCTGCACCGCCACGATGTCACCGCACAGCATGCGCAGGTTATGCACCTCATGGATCATGTTCAGCAAAATGGGGCCGCCGCCGATCTCGCGGCGCCATGGCGCGTCTTCATAGTAGCGGTCGGGCTTGAAGAATGTGGCGCTACCCATCACGGCGACCAGCTTGCCGAGTTTTCCCGAATCCACGATTTCCTTCGCCTTGGCCATGATGGGGCTGTGCGCGCGGTGGTGGCCTATCAGTACCTTGGCGCCCGTTTCAGCGACCGCCTTGACCAGCTGTTCGCCTTCGGCCAGCGTGGGTGCGATGGGTTTTTCCAGCAGGATGGGAACGCCCGCCTTGATGCACTGCAGGGCCTGCGGCACGTGCAGCTGGTTCGGCGTCGCAAGGATCACGCCGTCGGGCCGGTCTCTGGTGAACAGCTCGTCCAGCGATTGGTAGAGGGGCACACCCGCCTTGGCGGCGATAGCCTTTGCCGCCGGCGCAGGATCGACAATGGCCGAAAGGATGCACGTAGGGCTCTCTTGAGCCACATCCATGTGGGCGAGACCGATGTAGCCGGCCCCTGCGACAGCGATGCGGATTTTGCTCATGAAGGAAGATACCCGGAACCGGAATGAAAGAACAGGCCGGCCGGCGCTCCGGTGCGCTGGGCCGGCCGGGGCGTGAAATCCTATTTGCGCAGTTTGGCGAGCTCTGCCTGCAGCGCGCCGACCACATCGGCACCCACGATGGCTGAGTGCTTCTCGATCACGGGCTTCATCTTCTCGCGGAATTTAGCCATCTCCGCGGGACTGAACTCGCTGACCTGCATGCCGTTCTTCTTCAGGTTTTCGAGCGCAGTGCCGGACTGTTCACGCGAGGCCTTGCGCTGGTACGCAGCAGCTTCGGCGGTCGCATCCGAGAATATTTTTTTCTCATCATTGCTCAGGGTGTCCCACAGCTTTTTGCTGACAATGACGGTTTGCGGGTTGTACTGGTGGTTGGTCACCGCCAGGTACTTTTGCACTTCGTAGAACTTGTTCGCGTTGATGACCGTGAACGGGTTTTCATGGCCGTCAATGGCCTTTTGCTCCATCGCGGCATAAACCTCGGGAAAAGCCATGGGCGTCGGATTGGCGCCCAGGGCGGTCACCCAGTCGATGTTGATGGCATTGGGAATCACGCGCAGTTTCAGGCCGGCAATGTCGTCCACCTTGGTGATGGGGCGCTTGCTGTTGGTGATGTTGCGAAAACCGAGTTCCCAGTAGGCCAGCCCATGGATGTTTTTGGCATCGAGCCTGGAGAGCATCATTTTCCCGAAGGGCCCGTCCACCACGGCATCGGCTTCCTGCGAGCTGGCAAACATGAACGGAAAATCGAAAACGGCAAATTCCTTGGCCTGACTGGCCAGGATGCCGGAATTCATCACCACCATTTCCAGCGTGCCGCCTTGCAGCGCGGAGATGTTCGGTGCATCGCCGCCCAGCACGCCACCGGGGAAGAGGTTGACCTTGATCTTGCCGCCCGATTTCGCTGCCACGGTTTCAGCGAATTTTTTCATGCCCAGCACAATCGGGTGGCCGTCCGGGTTTTGCGTGGCGAACTTGACGGTGCGTTCCTTGATGTCCTGGGCTGAGGCCATGCCGAAGGCCGCCAGGGCGACGGTAGTGAGGACGGATTTGATAAACAGGCGTTTCATGGTTGTCTCCGGTTTCTTTGAGGGGATGAGGTGTCACGGTACGCTTTGACGTGGCTGCCGGCCGTGGCGTACCCAGCACGCCCGGCAGCGCGGAAAGTTGTCAGCCGCCGTAGAACCAGCGCGCCGGAATGATGACGATTTGCGGGAAAGCCACCATCAGGAACATGATGGCGAACTGGGCCCACATGAAGGGCAGCACGCCCTTGGTGACTTCGTCCATGCTCACCTTGCCCACCCCGGCCACCGTGTTCAGCACCGTGCCCACTGGTGGGGTGATCAGCCCGATGGCGTTGTTGATGATGAACAGCACGCCAAAGTACACCGGGTCAATGCCGGCGGCCTTGACGACCGGCATGAGCACCGGCGTCAGCAGCAAGATGGTGGGCGTCATGTCCAGCGCGGTTCCCACCACCATCACCAGCACCATGATGGCCAGCATCAGCAACTTCGGGCTGTCCAGAAGCGGTTGCAGCAGGGCAACCACCTGGCCCGGTATCTGCGCTACCGTGATCAGCCAGGCCGACACCATGGCCGCAGCCACCAGGAACATCACGATCGCGCTGGTCTTGGCGGCGCCCACGAACAGCGGGTAGAGCTTCCTCAGCGTGAGCTCCTTGTAGACGAGTACGGAAACCAGCGTTGCGTACACCGCGGCAACCACGGCAGCCTCGGTCGGCGTGAAGATGCCGAACTTCAGGCCGAACACCACGATCAGCGGCAGCACCAGCGCCCAGGTCGACTCCTTCAACGCCACCAGGACTTCTGCGCGGCTCTTGCGCGGCGGGGCTTTCACCACTTCCTTGCGCACCAGCCACCACCAGGTCAGCCACAGCGACAGCCCCAGCAGGACACCCGGAAAAATCCCGGCCAGGAACAACTTGGAAATTGACACATTGGCTGCCACACCGAAGATGACAAAGGCAATCGAAGGCGGGATGACCGGCGCGATGATGCCCGCCGATGCAATCAGCCCTGCGGAGCGCGCCTTGTCATGGCCGGCGGCCACCATCATGGGCAGTAAAAGCGACGCCAGCGCAGCCGCATCGGCCACTGCAGAGCCCGACAGCGCCGCCATGATGACTGCCGCCACGATCGTGACATAGCCCAGACCGCCCTTGATGTGGCCGACCAGGGCCATGGCGAGGTTGACGATGCGGCGCGACAGGCCACCTGCGTTCATGACCTCGCCGGCGAGCATGAAAAAGGGCACGGCCAGCAGCGGAAAGCTGTCGGCGCCGTTCACGACGTTCTGTGCCAGGATCTGCGCGTCGAACATGTCGAGATGCCACATCAATGCAGCACCACACAGCAGCAGGGAGAACGCGATCGGGATGCCCAGCGCCATGGCGGCAAGCAGCGATCCGAGGAATATAGCGATGGTCATGCCGGACCTCCTTCATGCGGTTGGTCTTCGGATTCCCTGATCATCATCAGCTCGCCGTCCCCGGTCTTGCCGCTGAGCAGCCGGATCAGATCCCGCAGCAGCAACAGGCCGCCGAGCACGGCGAACACCATGCCCGAGCCATAGAACCAGCTCATGGACACTTCCATCACGGCACTGGTGGTGGTCCAGTTGATCTTGACCTGCTCCCACGCACCGCGGAACATCAACCAGCAGGCAAAAAGCATGAGCAGATAGCTGATGCCGAGGCATATTTTTTTGCCCCTGGGCCCCAGGCGACCCACCAGCATGTCGGTGCCCAGATGCCCGCGCTCGTTGATCGCCACCACGGCACCGAGAAAGGTCAGCCAGACGAACAGCCAGCGAGACAGCTCCTCTGACAGATTGATGCCCGAGTTGAAGCCATAGCGCAACACCACGTT
>NZ_JBFUCA010000262.1:0-5787 GCF_056405475.1 Polaromonas sp. P1_G4 | reverse complement strand
GTGCTAAGGGTTGCAGTGTTGCTCATTGGTCCATCCTTTTCAAAAGTGATTCGAGATGATCGATGCGGTCGTTCCAGAAAGCGCCATAAAAACTCACCCAGTCGCGCAGGACGGAGAGCGCCAGCGGCTGGGCGCTGTAATGCGTTTCGCGGCCCTCACGCCTGTCGTCCACCAGCTTTGCCTGTTTCAGGATGCGCAGGTGCTTGGACACCGCCGGCTGCGACACGCCCGCGCGGTCTGTCAGCGCACGCACGGTTTGCGCCCCGTCCTGGGCCAGGCGCTCAAAAATCGCCCGGCGTGTCGGGTCGGCCAGGGCTTTGAAAACTTCGTTGGCTACCTCGTTGGAAACTGTTTGCATGCCGAAATCATAACCATATGGTTATTGGTTTGTCAACCCACCTGGATCCAGAAAGTGAAGGCCCCGGGGATTCAGCCCCGTCAACCTCAGCGTGACCTGAGCGTGACAACCCGTTGCCATCATGGAAGGCAGTTCATGAACGCCGCCATTCAACAATGCCGCCTTTCTCTGACAGACAAACGCTTGCGATGCGTGCCAAATGGGTTTCAAGCGCCGCCGTTGGAGGCGCATAACGACCCCTTCCAGGAGATAGCCATGCCCCAGTTCGCCATGATTACCGGTGACGTGACTTACACACCGGGTGACGGTACGCCCATCGAGATCCCGCGCGTGCGCGTGGAAGTTGCGCTGGAGCCGGACAGCGCCACGCTCAGCTGGGACGCCGGCGACGGTGTTGCCGCCGTCACGGCGATTCCGCGCATCCAGTTTGACGACTACGTGAGCAAAGGAAAAATTACGCTCACGCAGTAAACACCGCGGGCGTCGTTCGTCATTGCGGCTTCTCGTGGCGCCAGCGCTGCCGCAGGGCCGCAATAATCGGGTCCATGTCCGCCAGCCATTCACACACCATCTCCCTGCCGTCCTTGCCGTCCTTGCCCTCTTCACCTGTCTCGCCATTCACCCGCCGCTCGGTCTTGCTGGCGGGCGCCGGCATGCTGGCCTTGCCTGCCTCATGCCTTGCCGCGGCACCGGCGCCCTCGGGCGCCTGGCCTGCCGCGTCGCAGGTTCCCGGCGGCATTGCCCGGCTGCCGCTGGGCCCGGCGGCGGTGCGGCCTGTGGCGCAGGCCGGTGGCGTGCCCTTGCTGGTGCTGGGTGACCCTGCGGGTTGGACGGCGCTGGTGGGCATTGCGCTGTCTGCAGAGCCCGGCGAGGCGAGCATCTCGGTGCTGGCCCCTGACGGCAGCCAGCAGCAGCTTGCCTACACGGTGGCGCCCAAGCATTACCTTGAGCAGCGCCTGAAGGTGGCGCCCGGCACGGTGGATTTGTCGCCCGAAGACCAGGCGCGCTACGAGCGCGAGCGCGCGCACCAGGAAGTGGTGATGGCCACCTTCAGCGAGCCTTTGCCGCAAACGCCGCTGCGCATGCAGGTGCCGGTGCCGGGGCGCCGCTCCAGCTCGTTCGGGCTGCGGCGCGTCTTCAACGGGCAGTCGCGCAACCCGCACAGCGGCATGGACATCGCCGCCGCCACGGGCACGCCGGTGGTGGCGCCGCTGCCCGCCCGCGTCATTGACACGGGCGACTACTTCTTCAACGGCAACACGGTGTGGCTGGACCACGGCGGCGGCTTGCTGAGCATGATGTGCCACCTGAGCGCGATTGGCGTGGCCGTTGGCGACACACTGAAGGCGGGCGAGCGCCTGGGCGCCGTGGGCGCCACGGGCCGCGTCACGGGGCCGCACCTGCACTGGGGCGTGATGCTGAACCGCGCCATGGTGGACCCGGCGCTGTTTCTGGGGGCCCGGGCAGGCGGCGAGTAACTGTGAGCAGTGGTGAGTAGCGGCAGGCTAATTAATGGAAAAAGTGGCCAGAACCCAATAGGGCCTTGCGAAAGCAGCTATTAAAAGCATAGCGCCTGCCCGGCAGAAACAGGCTGCAACTGAATCTGGACGGGCCCCTCTAGCCCGGTAGGTCGCACTCACTAGGGAAAACATTGATGATGAATCATTGTTCAACCCCTTTGAAGGAAACACCATGACCGCCAAAAACCTGTCTACCGTTGCAACCGACCTCATCGAGTCTTCGGGCAACACCGCCCGCCACGTGATCAACGCCTACCGCGCCGGCGGCGAGCGCGCAGTCATCCTGCTGGAGCAGCGCTGGAACCGTGCCCTGAAACAGTCGCGCACCGAACTGACAGCCGAAACGGCCAAAAACGCCACGGCAGCACAACTGGCCTTCAGCGTGTACTACACCAAGGGCCTGATGCTGACGACCAACGGCGCACAGCAAGTGGTGAGCCAGCTGGTCAAGGTTCTGGAGAGCGGCGTGGAGCGTGCTGCCGCCAATGCCAGCCTGTTTGAAGAAAAAACCGGCGTGACCACTCTGAACACGCTGGCCCAGGCCACCGCACCGGGCGCCCTGGCACTGAGCAAACTCGCCGCGCAGATCGAGCAGAAGACCGCCCAGCTCGCCAGCAAAATTGCCGGCGACCAGGCCAGCACCGCCAAGCGCAAGACGGCGTTTAGCCAGCGCCGCACCGCCAAGGCTGCCTGAGCATTTCTGAATAAAAGGGGGCCGTAGCCCTTTACCGGCGGGCGCAAGCAGCTATCAAATCAGTAGCGTATTGAAGCAGTGCATTGACCCCAAAAGAAAAAGCCGCCTTTCCAGGCGGCTTTTTCATGCGCGGAATTCTCCGGCTACTGGCTACTGGCCCAGATAGATCTGGAAAATAATGCCGGTGTTGTTGGCGACCAGCACATAGTCACCGCCGGTTTGCACCCAGTGATAGCCGGGAGGCGGCGCGCTCAGCCGGTGGCCGCGCCAGTCATCTACCCAATAGCCCCGGTCGCGGTATTGCGCCGGCAAGCGGCCGCCGCGGTAGAAGTTGTGATCGGGGCCCGCACCACGCCCGCCGGCCTGGGAATGCGGCGGCGGGCCGGCATGGTGGTGTTTGGCTTTTTTGTGGCCATGGCCGCGGCCGTGGTCGTCATCCTTCCCCTTGGCCATTGCCAGCCCGCTGAAAGCGAGGGACGCTGCCGCCAGGGCGGTCATCAAGGTTCTGGTTTTCATGTGGATCCTTCTCTTTGTAGTGAAACTTGATTGTTCGCCCGCAAGAGGCCGGCACGCGTAGGAAAAGCGCCTGTTCACCGCGCTTTACCCGGCGTTTGCACGGATTTAACGCCGCCACCCGGCCAGGCGACCTCCGCCGCGCTTGAAATGCCCGCCACGGCCCCCAGTTGCGCCTGATGACTGACCCTCTCCACATCGTCTGCCCGCACTGCCATACCACCAACCGCGTGCGCGCCGACCAGCTGGGCAGCCAGCCAACTTGCGGCAGCTGCAAGAAGGCGCTGTTTACCGCGCATTCCACCGCGCTGGACGWAGCCGCGTTTGACAAACACATCACCCGCAACCAGATTCCGGTGCTGGTGGACTTCTGGGCGCCGTGGTGCGGGCCGTGCCGGCAAATGGCGCCGACCTATGAGCAGGCGGCAGCACAGCTGGAGCCGCAGGTGCGCGTAGCCAAGGTCGACACCGAAGCGGTGCCCAACCTGGGCGCGCGCTTCAACATCCGCAGCATTCCCACGCTGGCCTTGTTCAAGGGCGGCCGTGAAGTGGCGCGCCAGGCCGGCGCCATGGGTGCGGCCGACATCGTGCGCTGGGTGCAGGGTAATTTACGCTGAGACCATCAGCCGGCGCTATGCTTTTTATAGCTGCTTTCGCCCGCCTGTATTAGCCTTCTGGCACTTTTCCCAATAATTTTTGCGCACCCGCGCCCGGGGGCGCGTTCACCCGCTCAATCAGTCGAGCGCGGCGTCCGCCACCAGGTAGCGCCTCACCAGGTCAAAAAAGCGGTCGTAAAAATCATCGGCGGTGATGGTTTCACTGCCCACCTTGACCATGGACTCATTGCTCGACGTGAAAGGCAGCGAGACGGAGCCGATGGCGCCCACACCCAGGCTGGCGGAGTTGTTGGTTTTTTTCATGGCGTAGCTGTCCTGCAGGGCCGTGACAAAACCCAGACTCACTTTTCCATCGGGCGTGTCGGGGGCGCACACCACGCGAACCACCATTTGCAGGTGCGCCTCGGGCTCGGGCTGGAAGGCTTTTTGCCCTTCCACCAATTCGGCGCTGGCCATGTTGATGATGTAGCCCTGGCTCAGCAACGCACGCCGCGAGGCCTCGCAGGTCCGTGCCGGGGTGGCGTCAAAGAGGCGCGAATACGTCTGGGTGGAGGCAAACTTTTCCTGCAGCGGAAACGCTTTGGCGCCGGTGACGCAGCCTGTCATTAGGGGCGACAGGCCGCATGCTGCCAGCAGCACGGCGGGGAGTCGGCAGGATTTCCAGAGTTGCATCAAAAGGGAAGTTTCCACAAAGGTATCCACAGAGGTAAGAGGTGTCTCATGCACAACGTGTCACCATACCTCCAATACCTCCGTCAGAGGCGCCAGCTTACGCATCGGGTGCGTCGCAGTTGTAGCAAATCGTTCGCGAGGCCGGCGGAGTGCCGCCAAACAGGCCCGCTATTTCCCGTCCTGGCCTGCCGACCAGAAGATGCCGCTCCATTCCAGGGGGTTCAGGCTGCGTTCACGGTGGAAATTGATGTACGCGCCGCCCGGCAAATCCCACTGCACCAGGGGACCTTCAAGAATCGCAAAGGTGGTTGATTTGTGGGCTACACCGTACTGTCTGACCAGTTTGTCGCGCCACGCACCATGGCGCCACCAGGGCACACGCACCATGGTGTGCGTGAGTTTTCCCTTTGCAAAGAAAAGCAGCACGCTCATGGCCGGCAAACCATCGACATGTGTCACGGTGGAATAGCACACGCGGTCGCCCAGGCGCGGTGCAGACGAATCGTCATAGCAGCGCAAAAATACATTGGGAAAAAGCTTGCGCGCGGCTTTTTCATCGGTGGCACTCGTGAGCTTGTCATATTGCATCTCGACAGCCACGTAGTCCTCACGAAAGTAATCGCGGTAGTCCTTCCACCTCTCGCGGTTGAAGAAGCAAAGAACGGCGATGGCCGCCAGCAGCACGACCAGGACCGCGACGACCCATATCCTCAAATTTCTGTTCATTGTTGATGAATCCCTGAATACCGCCCCATGGCAGCTCGGGCCATTCTAGTGAGGGTATTGGATTTCCATCAGCCGGCTGTAGCAGACTCCTGCCTGATCCCACCGGCTCAAGCCGCTGCCCGGCCGTTGATCTGCCCGGTGGGCACCTGGTAGTTGCGCTCGTCAAACAGGTCARTGCCGCATTTCAGTGATTCCGCCCAGTCAAAAAACTGGCCGATGGCCGGGCCTTTGAGCGGCGCGCCGTGCTGGGGCACCAGCATGGAAATATCCAGCCGGCGCGCCATGGCCACCCACAGGCGCAGAACCTTGTTCGACACCATGTAGCGCTTGTGGAAGCCCTCCATCAACGGCAGATGGGGCTTCAGGTCGGTGACGGGCACCTGCGCCGTCCGGCCTGACATCATCGACACACCGAGATCACCGGTGAACAGGATGCGGCTGATGGGATCGTAAAAATGGAAGTTGCCTTCCGAGTGCAGGAAGTGCGCGGGCAACAGCCACAGCTCGCTCTGCCCCAGCGGCAACCGCCCGCCGCTGTCGGGCACGCCGACCAGGCGCTGCTCGGTCTTGCCGACCTTGGTGAAGTGCGGCACAAAACGCTCCCACACACGCGAGATCACCAGCTGTGCCGGAGTGGACGTGAGCCAGCGGTCCAGCGAGGCAATGATGTCGGGGTCGGCGTGGGAG
>NZ_JBFUCA010000261.1:0-5789 GCF_056405475.1 Polaromonas sp. P1_G4 | reverse complement strand
GGCCTTCTGGGCGTCGGCAGGGCCGGGTGCGCAAGCCGGCACGGCGCCCGACGACGAGAAAACCGGCGGCGACACCACGGTGTTTGCCACCGGCCACAACGCGTTTTCATTTCCGCTGGCCAACCTGGGCGACGAGGAACGCACGCGTTTTGTCATCGGCAATTCTTTCTTCAAGCGCAACTGGGTGCAGGCGCCCTCCTCCACCACCGCGCGTGACGGCCTCGGCCCGCACTTCATCGCCCGCTCCTGTGGCGGCTGCCATGTGCAGGACGGGCGCGGCGCACCGCCCGACTTCAACCGCGGCCTGGCCGACCAGCCGGTCGGCCTGCTGCTGCGCCTGTCGGTGCCGGGCAAGGACGCGCACGGCGGGCCGCTGCCGGACCCGGTATACGGCGACCAGTTTTCCAATTTCGCGGTGCAGGGCGTGATGCCCGAGGGGCAGATATCCCTGCGCTACGACGTGGTGCGCGGCAAGTTCGCCGACGGCACACCCTACCAGCTGCAAAAGCCCCGCTACGGTTTCAGCAAACTCAACTACGGCCCGATGGCCAAAGATGTGATGGTGAGCCCGCGCATCGCGCCGCAGATGGCCGGCGTGGGTTTGCTCGAAGCGATTCCTGAAGCGGAAATCCTGCGCAATGCGCGCGAGCAGGCCGCCTCCGACAGTCCGGTGCGTGGCGTCGTCAACCAGGTGTGGGACGCGCCGACGCAGCAGATGCGCACAGGCCGCTTCGGCTGGAAGGCCAACGTCGCCACGCTGGCGCACCAGACCGCCGGCGCCTTCCTCGGCGACATGGGCATCACCTCGCCGGTCTTTCCGAAAGAGACATGCACGGCCGCCCAGAAAGACTGCCTGGCGGCGCCGCGCGGCGCACAGGGCAAGGCGAGCGAGATTGACGAAAAAACATTCAATGACGTGGTGTTTTATGAAACCACGCTGGCACCGGCGGCACGCCGCAATCCGCGCGATGCCCAGGTGGTGCGCGGCCAGAAACTGTTTGCCCAAGCGCAGTGTGCCGCCTGCCACCGCCCGAGCTACGTCACCGGCGAAAGCCCGTTTCCGCGGCTGGGCAGCAAGGCCGTGCAAGGCCAGACCATCTGGCCCTACACCGACCTGCTGCTGCACGACATGGGCGAAGGCCTGGCCGACGGCCGGCCCGACTTCCTGGCCGATGGCCGCCAGTGGCGCACGCCGCCGCTGTGGGGCATCGGCCTGGTGCCCGACGTGAACGGCCACAACCGTCTTCTGCACGACGGCCGCGCGCGCGGCGCGCTGGAAGCCGTGCTGTGGCACGACGGCGAAGCCAAAGCCAGCAAGGACAAAGTCCTGCGGATGAATGCGCAGGAACGCGCCGCGCTGGTGAAATTTCTCGAGTCGTTATGAGCCTCATGAATACGCTTCGCCCTCCATGCCGGCCTGCCCTGCTGGCTGTAGCTGGCGTGCTTTCCCTGCTGGCCTGCGGCGCCCTGCACGCGCAAACCGTCGCGCCCAACGTTGCCGTGCCGTTCTATACGGCGGGTGATTTCATGCGCGGCGTCTATCGCTTTTGGTACGCGCCGCAGGCCGCTGCGTTTGCCGAACAGGCCGGTGCCTTGCCGTCAGCGGTCTCTGCGGTGTGCGATGCGAATGCAGACACTGCCGCTGCCCGACTGGAGCAGGCCCGCGATCGCTGGAAAACCACCGCGCTCGCCTGGGACCGCTTGAGCGGCGTGCAAATCGGCCCGCTGGTGCAGCGGCGCTCCGCGCGGCAGATCGACTTTTCGCCGACGCGGCCCGAGCTCATCAAGCGGGCGATTCAGTCAGCGCCGCAAGATGCCGCCGCGATGGAAAGCATAGGCACGCCGGCCAAGGGCTTGCCGGCGCTCGAATGGCTGCTGTGGAGCCAGCCTGTTTCGTCGTCAGTACCCGACATGCCGGCGTGCCGCTACGCCGTGCAGGTGGCTGCCGATATCCAGCGCGAAGCTGACACGCTGGCCAAAGCCTTCGGCGAGCTGGCAGCGCGCCAACCCGGCGAATCGGAAGAAAGCAATGGGCCGGCGATGAGCGAGCTGGTCAACCAGTGGACCGGCTCGCTGGAACGCCTGCGCTGGGCCGAGATGGAAAAGCCCCGCATGGCCGGGGCGCAAGGTAACCGCAACGCCGCTTATGCGCGCAGCGCCAGCGGCCAGACTGCAGCGCGCTGGGCCGCGCAATGGCAGGCGCTGCGCACACTGGGCGCGTCACAGGCGCGTGAAGCACCGCTACCCGGTGCCGGCCTGGCACCGCTGGAAACCTATTTGCGCGGGCTCGGCCGCAACGAGCCGGCCAACCAGCTCGCGCAAGCGGTGAACAAAGCCGACAAAGCCATGCAAAGCGCATCGCCCGTCAACAAGGCCGGCATGGGCAGCGCCGGGCGTTCACTGGCCGACCTGAAAAAACTCGCGGAAGCCGACATCGCGCCAGCGCTGGAAGTGAGCATCGGCTTTTCAGACGCCGACGGCGACTAGGAATTTGCATGAATAAGGCTGAGGCCCTGACAACACTGCGGCGCCGGCAATGGCTGGTGCTGGCAGCGGCCGGCACCAGCGCCTGGCTCAGTCCCGCCCTGGCAGCTGCCGTCACCGCCACTACTCGGCCGCAGCAGCTGGCCGCCGTCTGGGAGGCCGCGCACGGCTACCAGGTCGGTGTGCTGGCGTATCGCAGCGCCGCGCTCCGGGTCAGCGCCGCACTCGACGTACCGACGCGCGCCCATGGTGTGTGGGTTGAGCGCAGCGGCACGCTGCTGGCGGTGGCCCGCCGGCCGGGCGACTGGCTGCTGCGCTGGAAGCCCGAAGGCGACGGCACCGGCCAGGCCATCGCCTGGGGTTGGGCCGAGCCCGACCGCGCCTTCAACGGCCACGTGATCGCCAGCCCCGACGRCAAAACGCTCTACACCACCGAAACAAACCTCGAAACCGGCGAAGGCCTGGTCGGCCTGCGTGATGCCGCCACGCTGGAGAAATTGGCCGAATGGCCGACCCACGGCATGGACCCGCACGAACTTTTGCTGGACGACGACGGCAGTTTGGTCGTCGCGAACGGCGGCATTCCCGCGCTGCCTGAAACCGGCCGCCTGAAAATTCACATGGACCGCATGGACGCCTCGCTGGTGCGGCTGGACGCACGCAGCGGCGCGCTGCTGGGCCAGTGGCGCCTGGCCGACAGGCGCCTGAGCCTGCGGCACATGGCCTGGGGCGGCGCGCCGGCGGCGGGCGGTGCGCGTGTCCTGGGCATCGCGCTGCAGGCCGAGCATGATGACACCGCGGCCAGAACCGCCGCGCCCGTGCTGGCGCTTTTTGACGGCCGGAAGTTGCAAGCCTGCGCCGCCGACGGACGCGTACTGGCTGGCTACGGCGGCGACATCACTTGGGCGGCGGGCGGTTTTGCCGTGAGCTGCCCGCGCGCCAACGGCGTGGCCATATGGCAGGCCGATGGGCGCTGGACAGGTTTTTTCCCGCTGGAAGAGGCCTGCGCCGTCACGTCGGCTCCGGCGGAGGGCCAGGCTGACACCATACTGTGGGCCGGGGGGCGGCTCGCCGCAATGACACGCGACGGCGCAGGCCGCACAGCTTTGCCGGCGCTCAAAAATATGCGGCTGGACAACCACTGGGCGCCGCTTGCGGGTTAGATAACGGTTGGGTTGACTGAGGGCATCGGCAAATCGCTATCTTTTTGATAGCTGGTCGCGCGCGTTGTTATTGGGCTACCGGCACATTTGGCACACAAAAAAGGCCCTGAAACCGCATGCCGGCAGGGATTTTTCTGGATTTTTGCCATCCCCGGACAACAAAAAACGGCTATTTTCAAAGCGAAAAACGGCTTTGACCCAAGCAGGTTCTGCGCAACCAGCTATTACTTTTATAGCAACCTGATGCCCTGCGGATTCGAGCGCAGCTTGTTCGGCGCCCTATCCGGCTCCGTTACTCGGCGGACTTCACAGCTTCTTCCACAGCTCACCGTCCCTGGAACGGTAAGTGCCACCCGTGGCGCAGCAGCCCCCTGCACCGAAGGCGATGCGCCCGAGGGTGACGGTGACGACGCCATTATCTGCCTGCAGCGACTGCCGCTCGCAATACGTGAAGAAGGGATAGAGATCGGGTTCAAGCACCATCTGCCAGCCGTTCTCGCCGGGCTCCTTGGATGACTTGGGTATGGCGCGGTAGACCTTGCAGTCATGCACCGCGAGGTGCACCGGCTTGCCACCCAGAAGTCCCTTGAATACGCGCTCCGGCGGTATCGCTGCCATGGGGTCCGGCTCGGCAGGTGACGGAGCAGGGACACTGCCGCCGCCTGCCAGCCCCAATCCAATCCCAAGCCCGACAACCAGCAGGAGCTGTCCCCACAGCATGTTCCGCTCAGGCCTCGTCACCGGCGAGAACGCCTGCCACGCCAGCGCAGCAGCAGCCGCGGCCGAAAGCGCTGTGGCGACCCAGACCAGCAGCTCCGCGGCTTCGGTGGCTGGACTGATCGCCCAGCCAACAGCCAGCACGGCCGCATTGACCAGCAATAGCACGAGGCAAGCCCATGGCCGCACCCGGGAGAACAAGCCTGCAATCAGCAGGAGCACCGTGCACAGCAGCACCGCGGGCAGCACCACCACGCCTGAAAACAGCAGCTCGAACACTCCAATCAGCCAGCCACCACTGCCCGCCATCCTGCCAACGGTGTACAGGTAAAGCGCCAGACCCAGGCCCGGCAGGGCCAACAGCTGCGCGGCGACAAAGGCAAAGGCGTAAGGTGCGTTGGAGGTTCTCAAGATGAGGGGAATTCTAGAGTGCGGCCGGATACTGTCGTATACGGCCTGCGTGAATCCCGCAGGCCCAAATGCAATCGCCCCGGCAGCCAAAGGCTGCCGGGGCGAAAAGCGTCGGGACCGGCCAGGCGCCGGCGCCGTACTGGCTTATTGCTGGCTGGTCTTCACAGCTTCAGCAGCAGCCTGGGGTGCTGCACCGGCCTTCTCGGCGCGGGGAGCGCCCAGGTTTTGCTGGGCGGTGGCGCCGTTGTAGCTCGAAGCGGAGCCGGCGTTTTGTGCCTGCAGCACCTCGCTTTTGACTTCAGCACGGGTTTTGGTCGCAGGTGCCTGCATCTGGTCAAACAAATAGGAGTTGAAGGTTTGGGCAGAAGCAGCCACGGAAGTCAGGGCGGCAACAGCAACAACGGAAGCGGCGATAAAGTTCGATTTCATGATGAATATCCTCTCAAAGTTAAGTGACGTTCCGGGCATGGCGGGCTCATCTTCCCGTCTGTCCAGCCTCGGTGAGTCGCCTTGTAGTGGGCTTCGGCTCATCGATGTATGAACTTTATTCCATTCAAATCGATCAAAAAATAGCAATTTCAACAATACATTACTGTTGAATCAGCAACAATGATGGCTTAACTTAGGGGTAAACCATGGACCGGCTTCAATCAATGCGCGTTTTTCAGCAGGTGGTGGATGACGGGAGTTTTGCGGCCGCAGCGCGCAAATTCGACATGTCTTCCGCCGTGGTGACGCGGCTGGTCGGCGACCTGGAAGATCACCTGGGCGTGCGGCTGCTGCAGCGCACCACCCGCCGCCTGGCCCTGACGGATGCCGGCGAGGCCTACCTGGCACGGGTGCGCCACATCCTCGATGACATCGACGAAGCGCATGCCGCCGCCCAGGCCCATGCGCAGGAAATGTCCGGCGTCATCCGCATTCTGACCCCGCCGGTATTTGCCGTGCACGTGATTGCGCCCCTGGTGGCGGAGTTCGCGCGGCGCTACCCCAAGGTCGTGCTGGATATCTATG
>NZ_JBFUCA010000260.1:0-5820 GCF_056405475.1 Polaromonas sp. P1_G4 | reverse complement strand
GAGATGTATGGTAGTCTCGTGGGCTCGGAGATGTGTWTWAGAGACAGGTTTCTGGCAGGCGCGGACCAGGCCACGCTGCCGAGGCAGATGTTCACCGGCATCCGGGAAAACATCTCGCCGACCATCGCGGCAGTGGCCACCTTGCTCATCCTTTTCACCACCACCCTTTTACTGCTGCTCGAGTGGCTGCGCGGCCGCAGGGCCTGACAAGCCCAAGCGGGCTCTACAAACTTACACCCCTGCCCTCAAGCACCCGGAGCGCTGCCTCAATGAAAACACCCCACACACAGACACTCGTGATGACACTCGGTCTGGCGCTCTCCGTACAAGCCCAGACGCCTGTTCAAGCGCCGATGCAGGGATTGACCGTCGCCAACTTCGGCGGAGCCAACGGCAAAGCCCAGGATGTGGCTTTCATCCAGCCTTTCAAGGCAGCCTACAAAACCGAGGCACGAGGGGTCGAGTACTCAGGAGAGCTCTCGGCCGTCCGGACCATGGTGACCGAACGCAAGAGCGAATGGGACGTGGTTGAAGTGGAGTCCGCGGACCTGAAGGCGGGATGTGATGCCGGCCTGTTCGAGCGCATTGACCGCGCCAGCATTCCTCATGCCGGCATGCTGCTGCCGGGTACCGTGCAGGATTGCGGCGTCGGCGCTTTTGTCTGGTCCACCGTGATGACCTACGACCCAGGCCGGTTCAAGGAGACACCGCGCAGTTGGCAGGATTTCTGGAATGTGCAGCGCTTTCCCGGCAAGCGGGGCTTGCGCAAGGGTGCGCGCTACAACATGGAAATCGCTCTGATGGCCGACGGGGTGCATCGCCGCGACGTGTACACCACACTGGCTACCGAGGCGGGCGTCAAGCGTGCTCTCACCAAGCTTGAGCAGCTCAAGCCCCATATCGTCTGGTGGGAATCGGGCTCCCAGCCGCCCCAGCGCCTGGCCTCCGGCGAAACCACACTCTCAACCGCCTTCAATGGCCGCATCGCCGCGGCCAACCGCGAGCGGCTCACCCCGCTGGCCATCTCATGGCAGGACGCCGTGTATGAACTGGACTATTGGGTCATCATCAAGGGCTCGCCGAGGCGGGAGCTGGCGCGCGCCTTCGTCAGTTTCGCCACCTCGGAAGAAGCGCAGCTGGCCTTTTCGCGCGAAATACCCTATGGCCCCACCCACTTCAACGCCATCCTGCGCTACGACACCGGTCGCAGCCGCCCCGCCGCCAGCGCACCGGTCACGGACCTGTCCATGGCGAATAGCGACTTGCCATCGGCGCCCGGCAACATGCGCCGGTCGCTCGCCTTTGACCCCACTTTCTGGACACGCGGTAGCGGGGCCGAGCTGGAAAAACAGTTCGCCCAGCGCATGAAATAGCCTGCCGGCCGGCAAGAGCCGCCGAGCCACACGGGCTGACCGGTCCCCACACATGCATTTCCCTCCTTTCATCCGGAAACCCGAAAACTGTCAGAATAAAAGCAGTTCCGGGCTTTCCATCACGCCCCCCGTTTTTAGGACACCAGCACATGGACATGAAAACTTCTCCCATCTCCCTTCTCAAAGACCCCAGCATTTTCAAGACCGACGCCCTGATCAATGGCCAGTGGGTCGCCGGTTCATCCCGCTTTGATGTCAATGACCCGGCCACCGGCCTGAAGCTGGCCGATGTGGCCAACCTGGGCGCCCAGGATGCCGAAGCCGCCATTGCCGCGGCCAACGCGGCCTGGCCCGCATGGCGCAGCAAGACCGGCAAGGAGCGCCACGCCATCCTGCTCAAGTGGTACCAGCTGCTGATGGCCAACCAGGAAGACCTGGGCCGCATCATGACGGCCGAGCAGGGCAAGCCCTTTGCCGAGGCCAAGGGCGAAATCGCCTACGGCGCGAGTTTTGTCGAATGGTTTGCCGAGGAAGCCAAGCGCGTCAACGGCGAGACCCTGCCCCAGTTCGACAACAACCGCCGCCTGATGGTCATCAAGCAGCCGATCGGCGTGTGCGCAGCCATCACGCCCTGGAACTTCCCGCTCGCCATGATCACCCGCAAAGTCGCCCCGGCTCTCGCCGCCGGCTGCCCCGTGGTCATCAAGCCGGCCGAGCTCACACCGCTGACGGCCCTGGCCGCCGCCGAACTGGCCATTCGCGCCGGCATCCCGGCCGGCGTGCTCAACGTGCTGACAGCCGACAGCGCCAATAGCATTGCCGTGGGCAAGGTGTTCTGCGCCAGCGACGTGGTGCGCCACATCAGCTTCACCGGCTCCACCGAAGTCGGCCGCATCCTGATGGCCCAGAGCGCGCCTTCAATCAAGAAGCTGGCACTGGAGCTGGGCGGCAATGCCCCCTTCATTGTGTTTGACGACGCCGACGTGGACTCGGCCGTGGAAGGCGCCATGGCCAGCAAATACCGAAACGCCGGCCAGACCTGCGTTTGCGCCAACCGCATTTATGTGCAGGACGGCGTGTACGACCAGTTTGTCGAAAAATTCGCCTCCAAGGTCAAGCAGCTGAAAGTCGGCAACGGCTTTGAGGACGGCGTGGTGCAAGGCCCGCTGATTGAGGACGCCGCTGTCGACAAGGTGCAGCGCCATGTGGATGACGCAATGGCCAAAGGCGGTAAGCTGCTCGCGGGCGGCCACAAGATCAAGGGCCAGTTTTTTGAGCCAACCGTGATCTCTGAAGCCACCGCCGACATGCTCTGCGCCCGCGAAGAAACCTTCGGCCCTTTCGCGCCGGTGTTCCGCTTCCAGAAAGAGCAGGAGGCGATTGATGCCGCCAACAACACCGAATTTGGCCTGGCCAGCTATTTTTACAGCCGCGACATCGGCCGCATTTACCGCGTGGCAGAGGCACTCGAATACGGCATGGTCGGCATCAATGCCGGCGTGATCGCGACCGAACACGTGCCCTTCGGCGGCGTGAAGCAGTCGGGCCTGGGTCGCGAGGGCTCCCGCCACGGCATGGAAGAGTACCTCGAGATGAAGTACCTGTGCCTCGGGGACATCCAGCGCTGAGCTGAACCGCCACACATCCGCAACCGCCCTTACCACTGAAGAATCCATGCGCCTGCTGCTTGTGGAAGACGAAGCCGAGATGGCCTCGTGGCTGGTGCGCGCATTCAAGCAAAGCGGCTTTGTGCCCGACCATGCGTCGGACGCCGGCACCGCCGAGTCGCTGTTGGCCGGCAATGACTACGACGCGATCGTGCTCGACCTGCGGCTGCCCGACAAACACGGGCTGAACCTGCTGGCCGACATTCGCAAGGCAGGCAACCGCACGCCCGTGCTGGTGCTGACCGCRCAGGGCTCGCTTCAAGACCGGGTCAAAGGCCTGAACGTCGGCGCTGACGACTTCCTGACCAAACCCTTTGCGATTGAAGAGCTCGAGGCCCGCATCGCCGCGCTGGTTCGGCGCAGCCGGGGACGCTCGCACGCGCCGCTGCAGTGCGGTTCGCTCTCATGCGCCCACGACAGCCGCGCCTTCACATTGGCCGGCACGCTGCTGCAGCTCACGCCGCGCGAAGGCGCCGCGTTGTCGGTGCTGCTGGCGCGCAGCGGCTCGCCGGTAGAAAAGTCGCAACTCTCGGCCAAGGTGTTTCCGGCCGACAGCAATGCAGGCCCTGACGCCATTGAGCTGGTGCTGCACCGGCTGCGCCGCAAGCTCGACGGCGGCGACGTGCGCATCGTCACCGTGCGCGGCCTGGGCTACATGCTGGAGGCCATCGCGCATGACATCGCGCATGAAGATACTGCGGGCTGACCCGGACCGCTTCGGCATACGCGCACGCCTGTTGACGCTGCTGCTCCCGGCCATCCTGGGCTTGCTGGCCCTGGACAGCTGGAACGACTACCGCGCACTACGCAGCCAGGTGCAGGACGCTTACGACCAGGCCATGCTCGAATCCGTCCATGTGCTGCGCGGCAGTCTGTCGGTGGGTCCGGACGGCTTGCTGCACCTGAACGCGCCATTGGCGGTACAGGCGGTGGTCGATGCCGCCGGCCCGCTGCAAAAGTACCTGCATATCGGATTGACGCCGCAAGGGGCGGGTTCTGCAAGTGAGGTGACCTTGCTAGGCGCAACCGACCTGCCTGCACCGCCGCAGCAGGCCCCCTCGCCCTCTTCCATCGCCTCCCCCGTGGTCTGGTACGACAGCGACTACCGGGACCATGCAGTGCGTGTGGTGGCGCTTCAAAGCAAAGTGCTTGACGAGCGTGGCCAGGCCTTTGACCTGCTGATCCAGGTGGCCGAAAGCACCGAACCACGCGACCGGGCGCAGGCGGCCACGCTGCGGCAGGAGTTGATACGCGACACCCGCATGGTGCTGGTGATGATCCTGCTGGTCTGGCTGGGTGTGACCTGGTCCCTGCGGCCGCTGGAGCGCCTGCGCAAAACCGTGTTGGAAAACAAAGGCCGCGACCTCAAGCCGCTGGACACCACCAACGTGCCGCATGAAGTGGCGCCGCTGGTCGACGCCGTCAACCAGCACCTGGCCAGCTACCGCGATTTGCTTGAGCAGCAATCGCAGTTCCTGGCCGACGCATCGCACCAGCTACGCACACCGCTGGCTATCATGCTCACGCAGGCCGGCGTCGCGCTGCGCGAAAAAGACCCTGAACTGCTTCACACGACCTTGCGCGCCATGGTCGTGCAGATCTCGCGCAGCCGGCGTCTGTGCGAGCAACTTCTGTCGCTGGCCCATGCGAGCGACGGTGCGCCATCCGAAGACGCGCCTGCCGTCGTGGACCTCAACAGCATCGCGCGGGACGTGGTGCTGCAGCACCTGGCGCTGGCCCATGAGAAAAACCAGGACCTGGGCCTGGACGCGGCTGAAGATGCACTGGTGCCCGACGCGCTGCACAAAAACCCTGCAGTCCCGGTACTGGCTCGCGGCGCCGAACTGCACGAGGCGCTGTCCAACCTGGTGCACAACGCCATTGTCTACACCCCGCCGGGTGGGCACATCACCGTGAAGGTGAGCGCCGGCGATGGCGCGGCGCTCGCCGAGGTGCGCGACGACGGCCCGGGCATAGCCAAAGCGCGGCACGCAGAAGTGTTTGAACGCTTTCATTCGGCCGGCCCGACGGAAAAAGGCGCGCGCGGCGCAGGGCTCGGTATGGCCATCGCACGCGCCTATGCCAGGCGCAACGGTGGCGACATCGAGCTGGCCGATGCTGGCTCCGGCTCAGGCTTGCGCGCCATCCTGCGGCTGCCGCTGGCGTCCGATCCCCAGGGTTGAACGCACACGGCTGAGCCGTAGCCGGCAGCGCCGCAGGCGCCACCGGCCCTGTTAGTGATAACACGTATTTTGAGTTCGGCTGCGTAAAACGAAAGCCGATTGGAAGCCTCGCTTCCTAACATCCGCTCCATCCCAAACGCCCCCAGTCGACTGCAACTTGTGCACCGGCCAAAGGCAGGGCCACCACCAAGGAGACACGGATGACTCACCCCCCGTTTGTGACAACGCCCGCAGCGGCGCAGCCATGGAGCAAACCCCTATGAACATGAAGAACCGAAACTTCGTGCGGGGCCTGTGCCTCATGGCGATCGCCCTGCTCTTTGGCGGGGTGTCGCTGAACTACTCAATAGGCGAATTAAGCCGGTCCGGACCCGGCATGTTCCCCCTGATCGTGAGCTCCCTGCTGTTTGTGATTGGCGTTCTCACGGTGGTGCGCTCGCACTTCTATGACCCTGTCCCCCTGGACTACGGCGTCAAAAATATCGCCCTCATTCTGCTGAGCCTCRTCGGGTTTGCAGTGATTTCCCACTACCTCAACATGATTCTGGCCATCATCTTTTTGGTGTTTTGTTCCACGCTTGCAGGTACGTCGTATTC
>NZ_JBFUCA010000259.1:0-5872 GCF_056405475.1 Polaromonas sp. P1_G4 | reverse complement strand
AGACCWTTGCGCATTTCTTTGAGCACTACAAGGACCTGGAAGAAGGCAAATGGGTCAAGGTGCTGGGCTGGGAAGGCCCGGATGCGGCCAAAAAAGAAATCACGGACGGCATTGCCAACTATGCAAAGGCCGGCAAGGCCTGAAACCTGGCCTCTGGCACGAAAACGTAAGCGTTTTTGTGCTGAAGGTGGCTCAGGCCGTGCGCAAGCAGCTATAAAAAATATAGCAAAGGCATTGAGGGAAACTTAAAAAAGCGCCTGCAGCGTGGTCTGCAGGCGCTTTTTTTATGCCTGGGTGGAATGGTGTGCACCGCCGCCCGGCGCTACATTGAAGCGTTACGCTTTTCGCGCAGGGTCCGGGAACACCAGGCCGTGCAGCTTGCCTTTATCTCCGCGCGAAAACGGCTTCCACTGGCCTTCGGCCTGCGCCAGCCGGTCGGCCACGGCCCACCAGGCGCTGGGGTTCACGCCCATGCCGATATGGCTGGCCAGCACTTCGATGTTTTCGGTTTGCGGATGGGCGGCGCTGGGCGCCTGGATGCTGGCTTGCCAGGCCACCACGCCATCGCTGCGCGAATAAATGCTGGTGGTCGGCACAGGCGGGGCGGCCGGCAGATCGTAGCTTTCGGATTCGCGCTCGACGTTGCGGCCGCTGGTGAGTTCATAGATGCGCCAGGCATTGGTGGCCTTGTGCGAGCCCGCGAAGGGTGTGCCCAGCGTGATCACGCCGCGCACCATGTGCGGCAGCTCCTTGGCCAGCTCGCGCGCGTAGACGCCGCCCAGGCTCCAGCCGATCAGGCTGACCTTGCGGCCCGTGGTTTCGAAGGTGCGGGCGAGGCTGTCGCGGGCTTCTTCCAGCACGCCGGCGCGCGGGCCAAAGTTAAACCCCTGTTCCCAGCCCCAGGGCCTGTAATTGAGCGACTGCAGGTATTGGCGCAGCGGCACCGTGGTGGCGTCATTGGCCGACAGGCCTGGAAACACCATCACGGCATGGCCGTCGCCGCGTGGCGCGCGGGCCAGCAACGGCCAGGCGGGCAGCAGGGCGCCGAACTCCCAGAACGCACGCAGCTCAAGCGCCAGCAGCCAGGCGCTGGGCGGAACATCGTGTGGGGACGGTTTTGCTTGATCTTGGGGGGAGGAGGAAGACGGATTTCGCCTGGATGACGGGCTTGCCATGGCTTGGAGCATTGATTGTCTTGTTGGAGTTCCGACTCAAAGAGTATGGAGGCGCTTACGGTTTTTTACAGAGAGAGGTCTCTCTAACGTGGACGCTTCGCTGCGGTTTTCGTCGCGTTCGTGACAGCGGCTTTGCGGGTTTTTACCGGGGCGGCCTTCACGGCGGTTTTAACGGAGGCCTTCTTTGTCCTCTTTTTCGGCGCGGGCGCTGTGGCGGCGGATGCAACAGGCGCTGCGCTCACCATCAAGGTTTGGGCCTGAGTGAAGGCCTCCTCGATTGCTTTCGCCAAATCCTTCGCATGCGGCAGCGCCTTCTTGTCAGCAACGATGCCGAAATCCACATGGCCGGCATAGGTCTGTATGGTGATATTGAGCGCCAGCCCGTGCATGACGATGGACAGCGGGTGGAAGGTCAGGAACTTCGCGCCGGCCAGGTACAGCGGCACCGGCGGGCCCGGCACGTTGGAGATGGCCAGGTTGGCCACCATGGGCAGGCGGCTGGCGATACCGCTTTTGCCGTAGGCGTTCAGCGCCATCTTGGCTGCGCCGCCCACCAGCCACGGTGCCAGCAGCGAAGGGTAGTCGGTCGGCAGCAGGCCCTTCAGGCTTTGCATCGACGTTTTCACCTTGGCGGTCGATGCCATGATGGCGTTAATGCGCTTGAGCGGGTGGGCCAGCTGCGTGCCCAGTTCCACCAGGCTCATGCTCACCTGGTTGCCCAGGTTGCTGGCGTCGGTGGCGCCGGCTTCGCGCAGCGACACCGGCATGGCCGCCACCAGCGATTTTTTCGGCAGACTGTGGTGCTGCGTGAGGTAGCTGCGCAGTGCGGTCGAGCAGATCCACAAGACCACGTCGTTGAATGAGCCGCCCACCGCCTTGCCCATGGCCTTGCATTCGGCCAGCGGCAGGGTGGCCGTCACAAAGACGCGATCCGTGGTGATGCCGGTATTAAAGGGCGTTTGTGGCGCCAGCTTCATCGGCATCTTGGGCTTGATGCCGGTGGCCGAACTGGTGGTGGATTGTTTTGCCAGCGTGCTGCCAAAGGTGCTGGCCGCAGACGGCAGCGCCTTGGCCAGTTTGGCCAGCTGGCCCAGCGAACTCGAAAACACCGAGCCGATCATCTTGCCCAGCTTCAGGTCAGCCTCGGTTTTGCGGCGGCGGGCAGGGTCGGGCGGCGGCACCTCGCGCGGCACCGGGCTGAAATCGAGCAGGGCATTGGCCAGCATCACGCCGCCCTTGCCGTCCAGCGCCGCATGGTGAATCTTCGAGAAAAATCCGGCCACCACCTTGCCGCCCTGCGATGCGGGCAGCTGGATGCGGTCAAAAATATAAAACTCCCAGAGCGGGAAATTGCGGTCGATGACCTCGCTGTGCAGTTGCGCGCACAGCTTGTGTACCTCGGCCAGCGTCATGGGCGCCGTACCTTTTTTGGCAGAGTCCGCGCGGCGGATGTGAAAGTCGATATCCACCGAGTCAGCGTCGACCCACAGCGGGTGGCCCAGATCCAGCGGCATGAACACCAGCTTGCGGCTGAACACCGGCGCCAGGTGCATGCGTCTGGCGATGTGCGCTTTGACCGCCTTGTGAAAACTGCCCTTGAAGCCCTCCGGCAGTTCGCACAGGTTGAGCGAGCCCACATGCATGGGCATCTCGGGGGTTTCAAGGTAAAGAAAGGTTGCGTCGAGTCCGGTCAGGGATTTCATTGTTGTTGTCTCCGTGAGGGAGACATTAACCGAGCGGGACGGGTTGCGGCACTAGGGTTTGCCGTAGCGGCAGCTGTCACGCCAGGCTCAGCGCGCGGCCGTGATTGCGTTCAAGCTTCGCAGTCGCCCAGCATTCCTTGCTCATCGTCGTTGAGTCCGGCGACAGGCGTCGCCTTGGCCAGCACCATCCATACGCCCAGCGGTAGTTGCTGGCGCGTACGCCGCGGTGCGGCCCTCGCAACGGCCAGGCGCGTGTTCTCCAGCACCATCACACCGCACTCCAGCGGCACCTCGCTGGCATCGCCAATCGGCCGGCCTTTGGCGTCGCAACCGAGCACATACCAGCACTCCCCGCCCAGGTCGAGGTAGGCGGCGCGTTTTTCGGGGCGGCGCAGGTCGCCCAGCAGGTCGGAGCGGTGCACCTTGATCTCGTGCACGATCGGCTCGACATATTCCTGCACCGTGGTGTTGCGGATGGAAAACACGTCGGGCCGGGCGATGCACCAGCGGGCCTTGCCACCTTCTTCTTCGGGCGGCAGCTGGGCGCGCAGGCCCAGGCCGCGCCAGGTGATGCGGCCGGCCCGCACCATTTCGCAGGCCACCTGCTCGACCAGTGCCTCATGCTTTGAAAGCGCCGAGCGGTTGCGCACGAGCACGGTGGCCAGATAGGCCACGCCGGCATCGGTCACGCGCAGGGTTTCGTGGCCTGCAGGGCCGGCCACGCGCTGCAGCATGCCGGTGGCCAGCAGTTCGATTTCCAGCAGGTCCTGGCAGGGCCAGCCGGCGGAGCGGTAGACCTCACGCAGGCGCCGGGCGTGGGGGCGGCCCAGCGGAGGCGCAGGGTCGGCGGTCTGTGTAGCGGTCGCGATAGTGTTCATGGGGACATGGCGGCCTGGGCCGGGGGCAGGGTGGCTGCAAGCCTTGAAACCGTTCGGAAACAGGTCTGGAAGACAGAGCTTAAAACAAAGCTGGGTTTAAGGAAAACAGGCCACTGGCGCAATGCTGACGGGCGCGGGCAGCTATCAATACGATAGCGATTCCGCGCCGGCCGCACCGCGAAGCAGGCCGCCCGCCGGGCAAACGGCTTGAGGGGTCAAAGCGGGAGGATCTCGAATCGTGCGTTGTCCAGGTTGTCTCCCAGCGGCCGCATCGCCGCCAGAATCGCGTCGGTCTCGGCGTGTTGCCAGAGCGCAATGACCTGTTCTTCTGCCTCCGAGGCGTTCTCCAGCGGCAGGCCTTCGTGCAGCGTTTGCGTCAGCATGTAGGCCTGCAGCGAGGGCAGTACATATTCGGGGCCACCCAACGCGAATTCAAGCGCCATGCGAAAACGCAGTTCGGCCGCTGCGCGCTCGTCGGCGGTCAGGSTTGGGCATTCGACGAGGTTGACGGTGTACGTACGTTCGTTGGCGCGGTTGTTGTTGCTCATGGAAATTCCTTTGAACGGGCTTTATAGCAAATAACGCTTGCCCGTGTGATGACAGGTATGACGGGGGTTGCAGGTAAGGGGTGGGAGCGCGGCCAGTTCATGTTTTGCACAGAACATTTATGGAAAAAGTCCATGAAGCCCAATATGGACAAGCGCAAGCAGTTATGAAAAACGTAGCGCCTGCGGCCGCCGAAAGCCAGCACTCAAGCCGAAGTGCCCGGCGCAGCTTGCCTGAAAGGGCTGCGGCGTTCCAGGTCTTCCATGTAGTTGTCGATGCCGGCGCCTTCGCGCTCCAGGAAGCGCTCGACCGCGTCGGCGAACGAGGGGTGCGCCAGCCAGTGGGCGCTGGTGGTTTTGACGGGCAGCAGGGCGCGGGCCATTTTGTGCTCCCCTTGAGCGCCGCCTTCAAAGCGTTGGTAGCCGTGTTCGATGCACCATTGCAGCGGCTGGTAGTAGCAGGCCTCAAAGTGCAGGCAGTCAACACGGGCGAGGGCGCCCCAGTAGCGGCCGTACGCAACCAGGGACTGGTTTTCGGCACTTTCGTCGCCGTGATCCCTTTCAGTACGGGCGCTGACGGCGATCAGGCTTGTCGCGATGGGCCGCCGCTGGCCGTCGGCGTTGTGCTCCGCCACAAACAGCAGCCAGTTCTCCGGCATGGTGTCCTGCATACGATGGAAGAAGTCGCGGCTGAGGTAGGGAGCGTTGCCGTGTTCGTAATAGGTGCGCTCGTAGCAGCGGTAGAAAAAGTCCCAGTCGGCGTTGCTGATGTCTTTGCCCAGCGACCAGCGGAAAGTGATGTTTGCCTCGGCGACCTTGCGGCGCTCCTGGCGGATCTTTTTGCGTTTTTCCTGGCTGAGCGACGCCAGGAAGTCGTCGAAGTCGCGGTAGCCTGCTGGTGGTCCTGTCCAGTGGAACTGCACCGAATGACGCAGCATGAGGCCCGCCTCTTCGCAGGCCGCCACGTCTTCATCGGCGGTAAACAGCAGGTGCAAGGACGAGAGATCCTCTTGCGTGCACCAAGCCACCAGCGCCTTTACCAGCAGGGCACGTTCGACCGGCGTGCGGGCCAGCAGGCGGGCGCCGGGTACGGGGGTGAAGGGCACGGCGACCAGTGCCTTGGGATAGTACTCAAGCCCATGCTGCTGGTAGGCATTCGCCCAGGCGTGGTCGAACACGTATTCGCCGTAGGAATGCTCCTTGAGGTAAAGCGGAGAGGCGCCTGCAAGCACCTTGCCCTGCCAAAGGGTGACAAAGCGCGGCGTCCAGCCGGTTTCGGGCGTGGCGCTGCCGCTTTCGTGCAGTGCGGCCAGGTATTCGTGGCGCATGAAAGGGTTCGCGGGCTCGCCCGGGCTTTGCGCCGCCAGCAGGGCGTTCCACTCGGCCGCATTCACCTCCAGCGGTGAATTCAGCACGCGAATGACATAATCGTTTGAGTTCTTTTTCACGTGTTTTCGGGGTTCTACTTCAACATGCCACTCAAAATCTGCGTTGCCCAATTGAACTATTGCGTCGGCGATATGCCGGGTAATGCGCAAAAGATCATCGACGCTGCCCGCACGGCCTATGAG
>NZ_JBFUCA010000258.1:0-5915 GCF_056405475.1 Polaromonas sp. P1_G4 | reverse complement strand
CGTTCACATCCAGCCCTTCCCGACACCGTTACCTCAGGTGTCGCTGGTTATACAGGGCGTTGATACCGGCGCTTTCCCCTGGTTTTCAGGCAAATTGCGGGCCGCCAATACCCTGTCGGAGATTGGCGGACTCTTCCTCCAGGGCATCCGGCGGGAAAACTCACTTGGAGTGGGCGCTAACATCGAATCTTTGGGCGCCGAACTTCTCTTTGCCGGCCATTTCGTGTGTTCAGGCCGCGCGTTCTGCTTGAGGGATTCCCCTATCCGGTTTATACTAGAAGGCTTTTCCGCTTTCGTGGCGGGAAATATTTGTGGCCGTATCAACACGGTAAATTAGTTTTCAGACGTTTAGGGACGTTTTCAATGCCAACCATTAATCAGTTAGTCCGTCAGGGGCGCGAGGTCGAAAAGATCAAGTCCAAGAGCCCTGCGATGGAAAATTCTCCGCAGCGCCGCGGTGTATGCACCCGTGTGTACACCACGACGCCTAAAAAGCCCAATTCCGCTCTGCGTAAGGTTGCCAAAGTGCGCCTGACCAACGGTTTTGAAATTATTTCCTACATCGGCGGCGAAGGCCACAACCTGCAGGAACACAGCGTGGTGCTGGTTCGCGGCGGTCGTGTCAAGGACTTGCCCGGTGTGCGTTACCACATCGTCCGTGGTTCGCTCGACTTGCAAGGCGTGAAAGACCGCAAGCAGTCGCGCTCCAAGTACGGTGCGAAAAAGCCAAAGGCCAAATAAGCCAAACCGGTTCGGGTTTTTCTCTTCACTGAGAGCTCGCGCCAGAAGAAGTTGTCACGGAAAGCCTGTGATAGTTCCTTCAAAACAAGGTGTTTCACTCGCCCTGGCAGGTGTCTGAAACGAAGTGACCCAAGTGCAAATAGTTGCACCGGTCGAGTAAGTGAGGGTTTTGATAACTCTCGCGGTGTTGCCAAAAGCAATGCCAACTGAAGCAAAGAGGTGAAAAAATGCCACGTCGTCGCGAAGTCCCTAAACGTGAAATTCTTCCTGATCCAAAATTTGGCGATGTTGATCTCGCCAAGTTCATGAACGTGATCATGCAAGGCGGCAAAAAGGCCGTCGCAGAGCGCATCATTTATGGCGCGCTCGACTTTATCGAGAAAAAGAACCCCGGCAAAGACCCGCTCGAGGCTTTCCACATGGCCATCGGCAACATCAAGCCCATGGTTGAAGTGAAATCCCGCCGCGTCGGCGGCGCCAACTACCAGGTGCCGGTTGAAGTGCGTCCTGTCCGCCGTATGGCTCTGGCCATGCGCTGGCTCAAGGAAGCCGCCAAGAAGCGTGGCGAGAAGTCCATGTCTTTGCGTCTGGCCAATGAGCTGATGGAAGCGACCGAAGGCCGCGGCGGCGCCATGAAAAAGCGTGATGAAGTTCACCGCATGGCAGAAGCCAACAAGGCGTTCAGCCACTTCCGCTTCTAATTTTCGATTGCAGTAATTGCTGCGCTGAATTGACGGGTTGCTGGTTGGTTTCAAGGTGCTGGGTGCCTTGATTGCCGGCCGTTCAACCCCAATTTCTGCCAGCCGGGTGTGGTGCACAACACCCTTCCCGGCCAGCAGACGCGTAGAAGAAATGAAGGATGCCCGGACTGCGGGCAGTCTTTCAACGAGTCTTTGTTCGTAACCCCGAACTGAAAGTAATTTATGTCCCGCGCTACCCCCATTTCCCAATACCGCAACATCGGCATTTCCGCGCACATTGATGCCGGCAAGACCACCACCACCGAGCGGATCCTTTTTTACACCGGCGTGAACCACAAGATTGGTGAAGTTCACGACGGCGCTGCCACCATGGACTGGATGGAGCAAGAGCAGGAGCGCGGCATCACGATTACTTCCGCCGCCACCACCTGCTTCTGGAAGGGCATGGACACGTCCCTGCCTGAGCACCGCATCAACATCATCGACACCCCGGGCCACGTGGACTTCACGATTGAAGTCGAGCGTTCCATGCGCGTGCTTGACGGCGCCTGCATGGTGTATTGCGCCGTGGGTGGCGTTCAGCCCCAGTCGGAAACCGTCTGGCGCCAGGCCAACAAGTACAAAGTTCCCCGCCTTGCGTTCGTCAACAAGATGGACCGCACCGGCGCGAACTTCTTCAAGGTCGTCGAGCAGATGAAGCTGCGCCTGAAGGCCAGCCCTGTGCCCATGGTGATCCCCATCGGCGCTGAAGAAAGCTTCACCGGCGTGGTCGACTTGCTGAAAATGAAGGCCATCATCTGGGATGAGGCCTCGCAAGGCATGAAGTTCACCTACAGTGATATCCCCGCCGAGCTCGTCGAGCTGGCCAAGGAATGGCGCGAGAAGATGGTTGAGGCTGCCGCCGAGTCGTCTGAAGAGCTGATGAACAAATACCTTGAAGAAGGTGATCTGACCGAAGCTGAAATCAAGCTGGGCATCCGCACGCGTACCATCGCCAGCGAAATCCAGCCGATGTACTGCGGCTCTGCCTTCAAGAACAAGGGCGTGCAGCGCATGCTGGACGCCGTGATTGAATTCATGCCGTCGCCGATCGACATTCCTCCCGTCAAGGGCATGGACGAAGACGAAGCGCCTGTCACCCGCAAGGCTGACGACGAAGAGAAATTCTCTGCGCTGGCATTCAAGCTGATGACTGACCCGTTTGTGGGCCAGCTCACCTTCGTGCGCGTTTACTCCGGCGTCCTGAAAAAGGGCGACAGCGTTTACAACCCGATCAAAGGCAAGAAAGAGCGTATCGGCCGTATCGTGCAGATGCACGCGAACAACCGTGAAGAAGTCAGCGAAATCCGCGCCGGCGACATCGCCGCCTGCGTGGGTCTGAAAGACGTGACCACGGGCGAAACCCTGTGCGATCCGGATGCCATCGTCATGCTTGAGCGCATGGTGTTCCCCGAGCCTGTGATTACCCAAGCCGTGGAACCCAAGACCAAGGCTGACCAGGAAAAAATGGGCATCGCCCTGCAGCGCCTGGCGCAGGAAGATCCCTCTTTCCGCGTCAAGACCGACGAAGAGTCCGGTCAGACCCTGATCGCCGGTATGGGCGAGCTGCATCTGGAAATTATTGTCGACCGCATGAAGCGCGAATTCGGCGTGGAAGCCAACGTCGGCAAGCCGCAGGTGGCTTACCGCGAAACCATCCGTAAAACGGTGGAAGACGCTGAAGGCAAGTTCGTGCGCCAGTCCGGCGGTAAAGGCCAGTACGGTCACGTTGTGCTCAAGATTGAGCCGAACGAAGCCGGCAAGGGCATCGAGTTCGTCGACGCCATCAAGGGCGGTGTGGTTCCTCGCGAATACATCCCTGCGGTGGAAAAGGGCATCAACGAGGCCGTCACGTCCGGCGTGTTGGCTGGCTATCCGGTGGTTGACGTCAAGGTCACGCTGCACTTCGGTTCGTACCACGATGTGGACTCGAACGAGCTGGCCTTCAAGATGGCCGCCATCTTCGGCTTTAAGGAAGGCTGCCGCAAGGCAAGCCCCGTGATTCTGGAGCCCATGATGGCCGTGGAAGTTGAGACGCCTGAAGACTACGCCGGCAACGTGATGGGCGATCTGTCCTCACGCCGCGGCATGGTGCAGGGCATGGAAGACATGGTCGGTGGCGGCAAAGCCATCAAGGCGGAAGTGCCGCTGTCTGAAATGTTCGGCTATTCGACCACGCTGCGTTCGATGTCGCAGGGCCGTGCTACGTACTCCATGGAGTTCAAGCACTACTCTGAAGCTCCGCGCAATGTGTCGGAAGCCATCATGGCTTCGCGCGCCAAGTAAGTAACGTTCGCTGCCGATTCCGGATGGGGTTGGCAGCTTTTTTCCTTGTCTGCGATTGTGTGCCACTTCGTGCCCGTGCGAAGTGAATCAGCAACACAGTGCAGACGTTAAACCGTACACGGGCATGTTCTTTATCTGGAGAGAAAAATGGCAAAAGGCAAATTTGAGCGGACCAAGCCGCACGTCAACGTMGGCACGATTGGCCACGTGGACCATGGCAAGACGACGCTGACGGCGGCGATCACGACCGTTCTGGCATCCAAGTTCGGCGGCGAAGCCAAGGGCTACGACCAAATTGACGCGGCACCCGAAGAAAAGGCACGCGGCATCACCATCAACACCGCCCACGTCGAGTACGAAACGGCCAACCGCCACTACGCCCACGTCGACTGCCCCGGCCACGCCGACTATGTGAAGAACATGATCACCGGCGCTGCCCAGATGGACGGCGCCATTTTGGTGTGCTCCGCCGCTGACGGCCCCATGCCCCAGACCCGCGAGCACATCCTGCTGGCCCGCCAGGTGGGCGTGCCTTACATCATCGTGTTCCTGAACAAGTGCGACATGGTTGACGACGCCGAGCTGCTCGAGCTCGTCGAAATGGAAGTGCGCGAGTTGCTGGACAAGTACGACTTCCCCGGCGACAAGACCCCCATCATCCACGGCAGCGCCAAGCTCGCCATGGAAGGCGACAAGGGTCCCCTGGGCGAAGAAGCCATCATGAAGCTGGCCGAAGCGCTGGACACCTACATTCCCCTGCCAGAGCGCGCTGTTGACGGCGCCTTCCTGATGCCCGTGGAAGACGTGTTCTCCATCTCCGGCCGCGGCACCGTCGTGACCGGCCGTGTCGAGCGCGGTGTGATCAAGGTCGGCGAAGAAATCGAAATCGTCGGTATTGCCGACACGCAAAAGACCACCTGCACCGGCGTTGAAATGTTCCGCAAGCTGCTGGATCAAGGACAGGCCGGCGACAACGTCGGTATCCTCTTGCGCGGCACCAAGCGCGAAGACGTGCAGCGCGGCCAGGTGCTGTGCAAGCCCGGCTCCATCAAGCCGCACACGCACTTCACCGGCGAGATCTACGTTCTCTCCAAGGACGAAGGCGGCCGCCACACGCCATTCTTCAACAACTACCGCCCCCAGTTCTACTTCCGCACGACGGACGTGACCGGTGCGATCGAGTTGCCAGARGGCAAGGAAATGGTCATGCCAGGCGATAACGTGTCGATCACCGTCAAGCTGATCAACCCGATCGCCATGGAAGAAGGCCTGCGCTTTGCCATCCGCGAAGGCGGCAAGACCGTCGGCGCCGGCGTCGTTGCCAARATCATTGCGTAATTTCCGCAAACCATAAGGAATTACCATGGCCACCAAGCAAAAAATCCGCATTCG
Organism: Polaromonas sp. P1_G4; assembly: GCF_056405475.1. Lineage (NCBI taxonomy): Bacteria > Pseudomonadati > Pseudomonadota > Betaproteobacteria > Burkholderiales > Comamonadaceae > Polaromonas > Polaromonas sp. P1_G4. Next base: position 756 of record NZ_JBFUCA010000258.1, on the reverse strand, counting down.
CCTGAAGGCGTTTGATTACAAGCTGATCGACCAGTCGGCAGCTGAAATTGTTGACACTGCCAAGCGCACCGGTGCGATTGTCAAGGGCCCCGTGCCCCTGCCAACGCGCATGAAGCGTTTCGACATCCTGCGTTCGCCCCACGTCAACAAGACGAGCCGCGACCAGCTGGAAATCCGCACGCACCAGCGTCTGATGGACATCGTGGACCCTACGGATAAAACCGTGGACGCCCTGATGAAGCTCGACCTGCCTGCCGGCGTGGACGTCGAAATCAAGCTGCAGTAAGCAAGAAATCGGGGTTTCGGCCACAAGCCGAGTCCCAAAGCGACWGGTTTTAGCCCGGGTTTGCCATTTTTGGCAGCCTGGGCTATACTCTTGGGCTGTCCTTTGCATATTGGCTTCGTGCCTTTGTGGATTGGACGGTTTTATTAACTGTCTTTCACATCAAAACGTCTGTGGCCAATTGAAGTCGCAGCGGTGAAAGTTACGAAAGAACACATCATGAGTCTGAGCAACTCCCTCGGGTTGCTGGGCCGCAAAGTTGGCATGATGCGTCTGTTTACGGATGATGGGGACACAGTTCCTGTCACCGTGGTGGACGTATCGAACAACCGCGTGACCCAGGTTAAAACCGAAGCAAATGACGGCTACGATGCCCTCCAAGTGGCATTTGGCGCACGCAAAGCATCGCGCGTGACCAAGCCGGCCGCCGGCCACCTTGCGAAAGCAGGCGTTGAAGCTGGTGAAATCCTGAA